>JAGWLR010000055.1 GCA_028864885.1 Burkholderiales bacterium
GCTGTCCAAGCACACCATACAGGGCGCGACCGTGAACCGCATCGCCTTGAAGGAGTTTCCTTCCTACACCGTGTTGGTGCCACCGTTGTCCCTCCAACTGGTGTTTGACCAAGTGGCTGCAAGTCTGTGGTTGCGTATCCATGCCAATCAAGCTAAGGCGCTATCGTTGGCGCAATTACGTGACGCACTTCTCCCCCGTCTCATCTCCGGCCAACTCCGCCTGCCTGAAGTCCAAGCCCAACTTGAGACCATCGCATGAATGAGCGCATTCACATCTATTGCGATGAGTCGTGTCACCTCGAAAACGATCATCTGCGTGCGATGGTGTTGGGCGCCGTGTGGTGCCCAGCCTCGCACCGGCAGATGCTGGCCCGGCAGATCAAGGACCTGAAGGCATCCTTCGGCTTGCCTCCGCACTTTGAGATCAAGTGGGTCAAGGTGTCGCCAGGCCTGGTGTCGTTCTATCAAGCCCTGCTCGATCTGTTCTTCGACGAACCGCTGCTGCATTTTCGTGGCCTAGTGGTGCCCGACAAGCAGGCGCTGGATCACGCCCGGTTCGCGCAAGACCACGATGAGTTCTATTACAAGCAGTGGTACACCTTGTTGAACCGCCTGATCGACCCCAGCAAGCGCTACCGCATCTTTCTGGACATCAAGGACACCAAGGGGCAAGTCAAGGTCACCAAGTTGCATGAGGTGCTCTGCAATGCCAACTACGACTTCGACCGCAATGTGATCGAGTCGGTGGAGCTGGTTCACTCGCACGATGTGCTGCTGTTGCAACTGGCAGACCTGCTGATTGGCGCTTTGTCTTACGTTCACCGAGGCTTGCACGACAGCCCGGCCAAACTGGCGCTTGTGGCTCATGTGCGGCATCGCTCAGGCTTGAGCTTGGAGCAAAGCTCGCTGTTGCGCGCAGACAAGTTCAACTTGTTCATCTGGAGGCCGCAGGTTTGAGCGCGCCGCCACCCTTGATGCCATTGTCCGACTTCGGTGGGGACTGGGCACGCTATGAAGACGCCATTTACGCCGTTTACCTGGAGACGGTGGCCCACGCCCGGTTGACCTTGTTTGAGCAGCCAGTCAAGGTGCGCTTCAACCCGACGACCAAGAAAAAGGGCTACGGCTTCTGGCACCTGATCTCAGAAGCGCCAGCACAGGACAACCGCAATGAAGACGACCGCACCCCAGATCTGGCTCGTTGCGAGCGTGTGCGGTGGGTGGCTTGGTGTATTGAACATGCCGAGGCCGATGGCTTCTCTTGGTGGGAAAACCAACGTGGGCGCGAAACCCATGTCGTGATTTGGGCTGAGGCGCATGACTTCGCAGTGGTTTTGGCCAAGCGCGACACGCAGGACGGAACCCGGTATTGCCTGCTGAAGACCGCGTACTGTCTACGCAGTCACACCATTCGCAAGTTCACCAAAGAGCGCGATGCATTCTGGGCAGCCAGAAAAGACTGAAGCCCCGGCACACGGATGTGCAAGGGCTTCGGATACTCCTTCTACACATGGCAGATGAGCTGAGTAGGAGTCTATAACCAAATGGTGTTGCTTGTGCAAGAAAATGGCCACATCCCCTGTTTGGGTGTGAACTATGACCGATGTCGTCGACTTGGTGGGGCGCAGCAACGAAAGCCCGCTTGCATCCTTGTGCATCAAATTAAAGAATGCTTTAATTCCGCAAGACTTCATTCAAGCAGGCTTTCACACCATGCGCAGCACGGGCACCTACGCCATCTCCACGACGCTGGGCGAGTCCGTCCGAGCCTTCGTGCCGCATGCGCTGCCGCCCTGTGATCCCCCCTTGTCGCCCGATGGCTTCGCCGCCCTCAACCATGCGGCCGAGTTGGCTCTAGCCCGCCTATCGGGGGTGTCGGGCCTGGCGCCGTCGGTCGATTGGTTGCTCTACAGCGCCATCCGCAAAGAGGCCTTGCTGACCTCTCAGATCGAAGGCACGCAGGCCACGCTGGTAGACCTGTTTGATGACGAAGCCGGGCTGGCCATTAGCAACACCGACGACGTGGAAGAGGTCACCAACTACCTGCGCGCCTTCCGCTTGGTGCAGGGCCACTTGCGTGACCCCAATGGCTTGCCGATCAGTGTGCGCCTGCTGTGCGACGCCCACCGCCTGCTGCTCGATGGCGTACGCGGAGCGGGCAAACAACCTGGTGAGTTGCGGCGCTCTCAAAACTGGATTGGCGGCACGCGCCCGGGCAATGCCGCTTTTGTGCCCCCCCCTCCTGAGCATGTGGCCGCCTTGCTGGCCGACCTGGAGCGCTTCATCCATGCAGAAGACAGCGCCTTGCCGCCGCTGGTCAAGGTGGCGCTGGTACATGCCCAGTTCGAAACCATCCACCCCTTTCTAGATGGTAACGGCCGCATCGGGCGCTTGCTGATTGCCGCCCTGCTGGAGCATTGGGGCCTGCTGCCGGAGCCGCTGATGTACCTCAGCGGTTATCTCAAGCAGCATCAGGCAGAGTATTACCGCCGCTTGTCGGCCATCCGTACCGATGGTGATTGGGAGGGCTGGCTGACCTTCTTCTTGGAAGGCGTGGCCTGGGCGGCCTCTGAGGCCGAGCGTAGCGTGGTCGCTCTGGCAAGTTTGATCACGGCAGATCGGCGTCGACTGCTGGCCGCGCCCAAGGCGGGCCCGGTCAGCTACCGATTGTTCGAGATGCTGCCCATGATGCCGCGCTTCACTATCGAGCGTGCACGGCAGGCCCTGGGCACCACCTTCCCCACTGCCACGGCGGCCGTGAAGGCGCTGGAAGACCTGGGTATCGTGGCCGAGTTGACCGGCCAGAAGACGAATCGCAGCTACAGTTATCAGTCATACATTGCGCTGCTGGCGCTTTGATGAGGCACGGGGCAGGCATTGACATGACAGAGGATCAACTCGAACAAGAAGCACGGAGTTGGCTCGTCGAAGTCGGCTACACCCAACCACGTGCTGGGATTGAAGAGCGAAGGTCAGCGCGACGGCAAGAAGCGTTTTGCCGACACGGCCTTGGCCATGAGCAAGGCCTTCACGCTGTGCTGCACGCTGGACGAAGCCAAGGCCGTGAAGGTGATCCTGACCAAGAAGGACATCACCCAGCAGAAGAAGACCGACGAGCAGCGCGAGCTGGCCATTCGCCAGATCATCAGTTCGGCCGTGGTGTCTGACAGCGTGGTGGACATCTTCGACGCCGTAGGCCTGGATAAGCCCAACATCGGCCTGCTGGATGACGAGATCAAGAGCCGCTTTGCCACCAACGTGGTGCAAGAGCGCAAGTTCTCCGAGCTGCTGGGCAACGTCATCAAGCGCTACCAGAACCGATCCATCGAAACCGCGCAGGTGATGGAAGAGCTGGTGGAGATGTCCAAGAAGTTCCGCGAAGCGGCTTCACGCGGCGAGAGCCTGGGTCTGAGCGAAGATGAGGTCAAGTTCTACGATGCGCTGATCACCAACGAATCAGCAGTGCGAGAGCTGAGTGACGAGACACTCAAGAAAATCGCCCATGAGCTGACTGAAAGCCTGCGCCAAAACATCAGCGTGGACTGGGCGCAGCGCGAGAGCGTGCGGGCCAAGCTGCGGCTGATGGTCAAGCGGATTTTGCGCAAGTACAAGTATCCGCCCGACCTGGCAGATGCGGCTGTGGAGCTGGTACTAGAGCAAGCCGAGACGATTGGGGATGATTGGGCTTGAGCGCGCACCGATTGGGTGCCCGAGAGCCGGCGTGACGCGCCCTAAATCAGGGCGGAATCCGTTCTGACCCTTTGGGCGGGCCTGGCATGGTCCTTGCGATCCCTCTGCATACATGGAGGCAGCCTCATCAGGTTGTCTGTCGAAAAGGGTCGCTAGGGTTCCGATGCCGTGTCGTGGTCGCCACATGCTGCGTGTCTGGTCCGAGAGCAACCGGCCTCAAACATCCGCTTGGGTGTTCAGGCTCCACGGCGGGACAAAAGCCCGGGAGGAACACTTCTAGACGAGGTGGCCTCCTGAGCTTTTTTGTCCCACTCTGCCTGGAGTCCATGATGTCCAAAGCGTTCTTGTCTCGTCTGTCTTCGTGTGTCGTCGCCGGTGCCCTGGCCGCGTCTACCTTGTTGGTGGCCGCCCCGGCCCAAGCCGAGGTCAAAGTGGGCGTGTCCGATTGGCCCGGCTGGGTGGCTTGGTATGTGGCTGAGCAAAAGGGCTTCTTCAAGAAGCACGGTGCCGACGTCAAGCTGGTCTGGTTTGCCAACTACACGGATTCGATCTCGGCCTTGTCGGCCGGGCAGCTCGATGCCAACTCGCAAACCTGGTCGGACACCATGGGCCCTTTGGCCAAGGGGCTGCCCCTCAAGACCATTCTGGTCAATGACAACTCGGCGGGCAACGATGCCCTGGTGGCCGGGCCCAAGATCAAAAACTTTGCCGATCTGAAGGGCAAGACGATCGCGCTGGAAGAGTTCAGCGTATCGCACTTTGTGCTGGTCAACGCCCTGGCCAAGCATGGCATGAAGGTGTCGGACGTGAAGATCGTCAACCTCTCGGCCGGTGATGCCGCCGCAGCTTTCATGAGTGGCCGGGTGGATGCCGCCGTGTTGTGGAACCCCTGGATCCATCAGGTCGAAGTCAGCGGCAAGGGCAAAGCCTTGTTCACCTCGAAGGACCTGCCTGGCTTGATCCCGGACTTGCTGGTGGCGCAAGACAAAGCGATCCAGACCAAGCGCAAGGATCTGGTGGGCATGATCCAAGCCTGGTTCGACACCGTGGCCTTCATTCAGAACAAGCCTGATGAGGCCGCCGCCATCATGAGCAAGGTGGTCAACCTCAAACCAGATGAATACAAGGTCTTCCTGCCGGGTACCCGCTTCTTCGATGCCAAGCTCAACCAGGAAGCCATGGGCCCCGCCACCAAGCCGCTGTCTTTGCTGGGCGTGGCGCCCACGGTGGTGCGCTTCTTGACCGACAACAAGCTGATCGAAGGCACGCCGGATGCGGCCAAGGGCCTGGATGCCAGCCTGTTGGCCGAAGCCCTCAAGAAGTAAAAGAGCCGAGGTGCACATGACTCAAGCGATCACTCGTGCTCAGGGTGCGGCAGCGCCCAAGGGACCAGGCCTGTGGACCGTGCGGGGCGGGATCCCGCGCCAGGTCTACTGGGCGCTGGCCTTGCTCGGCCTGTTGTTGCCCTTGCTCGGGTGGTGGCTGGCCACCAGCGTGAATGGGGCCGATGCGGTCTTCCTGCCTTCGCCCGCCAAGGTCTGGGCTCGCGCCCAGGATTGGTGGGGCGACGGCGGATTGACGGGTGACATTGCCATCAGTGTCTATCGGGTGGTGGGTGGCTTTGCTTTGTCGGCCGTGATTGCCTTGCCGCTGGGGCTGATGATTGGCACGTTTCGAACCGTCCAGGCCTTGCTGGAGCCCTTGACCGATTTCATCCGCTACATGCCCGCGGTGGCTTTCATCCCCTTGGTGATGCTGTGGATCGGGATCGACGAGTCTTCCAAGATCGCGATCATCTTCATCGGCACCTTCTTTCAGATGGTGTTGATGGTGGCCGAGGATGTGCGGCGTGTGCCCCTGGCGCAGATCGAGGCGGCGCAAACCATGGGCGCCACCCGGACCGAGCTGATCGAAAAAGTGATCTTTCCATCTGCCAAACCGGCCTTGCTCGACACCCTGCGTGTGACCATGGGCTGGGCCTGGACCTATCTGGTGGTGGCGGAACTGGTGGCGGCCAACAGCGGCTTGGGCTACGCCATCCTGAAGGCCCAGCGCTTTTTGCAGACCGACAAGATCTTCGCGGGGATCCTGCTCATCGGCTTGATCGGCCTGATCACCGACCAGCTGTTCCGCCTGGCGCACCGCAAGGCTTTTCCCTGGCTGTATCTGAAAGGCTGAGCATGAACAAGATCGACGTACGGCACGTGTTCAAGCGCTTCGACGGCGCGGCCACCGATGCCTTGCAGGACGTGAGCCTGGGCATTCAGCCCAACGAGTTCATCACCTTTGTGGGGGCTTCTGGGTGTGGCAAGTCGACCCTGTTGCGCACCATTGGGGGCTTGGAGCATCAAACGGCGGGTGAGCTGTTGGTGGATGGCGCTGCTATCCACGGGCCGGGACCGGATCGGGCCATGGTGTTTCAGCACTACAGCCTGTATCCATGGATGACGGTGCGCGAGAACATCAAGTTCTGCCGGCAGTTGCAGGCGCACACCCGTGATCGCAGCAGCGCTGATGTCGAGGCCGCAGCAGGCCGGGCCGACGCCTTGCTGCGCCTGATGGGCTTGAGCCAGGTCGGCGAAGCCTGGCCGAATCAGTTGTCGGGCGGCATGCAGCAGCGCGTGGCCATTGCGCGTGCCTTGATGGGGCGGCCTGACATCCTGTTGATGGACGAACCCTTTGGCGCGCTGGATGCGCAGACCCGCGAGGTGATGCATGACCTGATCTTGCACGTGCATCGGCTGGAGAAGGCCACCATCGTCTTCGTGACCCACGACGTGGAAGAAGCGATCTATCTGGGACAGCGCATCGTGCTGATGGCCCCTCGACCCGGTCGTGTCGACACCATCTACGACGTGCCCCTGCCTGCTGAACGCACGCAGGACATGAAGCACAGCCCCGAGTTCCTGGCTCTGAAGCGAACGATCCTGGACCGCATTCGGGAGACGTCGGGCATGAAGACCGACCTCGAATTGCTTGAGCAACTGTCGCGAACCGCGCAGGTTTGATGGGAGACACCTGATGTCTGAACACACACTGGACAACCCCCCCTCCACACAGCCGGTCGATGCCTTGGCCCATTGGCAACGCTTTGCCCCCGATCTGCCCGCCGAGCAGGTGGTTTTCAGCGAGATCGTGCCCGGTGGGGGGCATTGGAGCTGGCGCCTGAGCCGCGGCATGGCGCTGCGCTTTGTGGCTTTGGATGCGGGCGCCAACTGCTCGGTGGTGCTGTATGCGGCGCATGACAAGCTGGAACGCTACAACATGCCCGATTCCTTGAAAGCGCAACACACCGCCCACTATGAACGCGGCCATGTGCTGATGAGCGACATGGGGCGCGCGATGGCCTCGTTCACGCAAGACAGCCTGGGCTGGCACGACCCGCTGGGTGCCTTGCTCGACGCCCAACGGATGCATGCCCGCTATGGCGAGCAACGCTTCGAAACCCATCGCAACGCGATGTACCGCAGTGGACGCGATGGCTTGCTGATTGAGATCGGCAAACATGGGCTGACTTCACGCGACCTGATCGCCCCCGTCAATCTGTTCAGCAAGGTGAGCGTGGATGAGGCTGGACGTTTTCAGTTCCATGCGGATCACTGTGCCAAGGGGGATTCGGTCGAATTGCGGATGGACATGGACGTGATCGTGGCCATCTCGACGGCTCCGCATCCCTTGGATCCTCGCCCAACCTATGCCCCCGGCAAGATCGGCATTGCCGCTTGGCGCAGCGGTCCTGCTGCAACAGATGATTTTTGCCGTCAGTTCCGCACCGAGTGTGCGCGGGCCCACCACAACAGCGATGTGTTCGCCTTGTGCTGACACCCTGACCTGAATGGAATGGAATCATGAGTGACGTTGTTTCCCATTTGAAGGCCAGCACGCTGGACCCCGCTCGCGCCACTTTCCGACACCGACAGCCTGCGGGTGAGCCCTGGCTGACAGAGATCAAGGCCGGTCAAGTTCTGCGCATCGTGGATCTGGAAGGCAACCAGGCGGTCGACATCCTCTTTTACAACCGGCATGAGGTGGGAGAGCACTACAGCGCCACCGACACCCTGCTGAATCAGGGGGGGATCTACCTCAGCACGGGGTCGGTGTTGATGAGCAACGAAGGGCGGCCCATGTTGACCATCGTCGCCGACACCTGTGGCCGGCACGACACCTTGGGGGGCGCCTGCGCTGCTGAAAGCAACACCGTGCGCTATGCCCTGCAAAAGAAGTTCATGCACTCGTGCCGAGACAACTACCTGCTGGCCATGGCCCAGGTGGATGCCGGTTTGAGCAAACGCGATCTGGTCCCCAACGTCAACTTCTTCATGAACGTGCCGGTGACGGCTGATGGCGGGCTGAAGTTCGACGATGGGGTCTCTGCTCCGGGCAAGTACGTTGAAATGCGAGCCGAGATGGACCTGTGGATGCTGGTGTCGAACTGCCCTCAGCTCAACAACCCCTGCAATGCTTACAACCCCACGCCGGTTGAATTCCTGATCTGGGAAGCCTGCCATGTTTGACAAGGTTCTGATTGCCAACCGCGGCGCGATTGCGTGCCGCATCATCCGGACCCTCAAGAAGCTGGGGGTCAAAAGTGTGGCTGTCTATTCGGAAGCCGATGCCGCCTCGCGCCATGTGCGTGAGGCCGATGAGGCCTACTGCATTGGCTCAGCGCTGGCCGCAGACAGCTATTTGAAGCAGGACACCATCCTGAGGGTGGCCCAGCAGTGCGGGGCGCAGGCCATTCATCCAGGCTACGGCTTCCTCTCAGAAAACGCCGGCTTTGCCCAGGCGTGTGAAGACGCCGGCATCGCCTTCATCGGGCCCGCGCCCGAGCACATGCGGGCCTTCGGCCTCAAGCACACGGCCCGAGCCTTGGCCGAGTCGTGCCAGGTGCCCTTGTTGCCCGGCAGTGGCTTGCTGACCGATGTAGAGCACGCGCAGCGTGAGGCCGCCCGCATTGGTTATCCCGTGATGCTCAAGAGCACCGCCGGGGGCGGCGGCATCGGAATGCGCTTGGTGCGCAGCGATGCCGAGTTGCAGGAGGCGTTCGCCTCGGTGCAGCGACTCGCCAGCGCCAACTTCAAGGATGCTGGCTTGTTTCTGGAGAAGTTCGTTGAGCAGGCTCGCCACATTGAAGTGCAGGTGTTCGGCGATGGGCAAGGTCAAGTGATCGCATTGGGCGAACGGGACTGCTCGGTGCAGCGCCGCAATCAAAAGGTGATCGAGGAGACACCGGCTCCGGGATTGACAGACACCCAGCGCCATGAGTTGCACGCCACCGCCGTGCGCTTGGCCCAAGCTGTGAGCTACCGCAGTGCGGGCACGGTCGAATTCGTTTACGACGCCCAGACGGGTGAGTTCTACTTCCTCGAAGTCAACACGCGCTTGCAAGTGGAGCATGGGGTCACCGAGCAGGTCAGCGGCGTGGATCTGGTCGCCTGGATGGTGCAACTCGCCGCTGGCGATCTGCCACCCCTGGCTGGCTTGCAGCCCGCTTTGCATGGGGCGTCGATTCAGGTTCGCCTGTATGCCGAAGACCCCGCCCGACAGTTTCAGCCGAGCACGGGCTTGTTGACCGAGGTGATCTTTCCCGCGCAGGCTCGTGTTGACACTTGGGTGGAGCGAGGCACCGAGGTGCCTGCGTATTACGACCCCATGTTGGCCAAGATCATCGTCACCGCCAATGATCGCGATCAAGCCTTGCAGCGCTTGCAGGAGGCCCTGGATCAGACCCACATCGCCGGCATCGAAACCAACCTCGATTACCTGCGGCAGATCATTCGTCACCCAGTCTTTGTGCAAGGCAAGCAGATCACCCGCTTCCTGAGCACGATGCCTTACCAGGCCCAGGCGCTCGAAGTGCTGGATGCCGGCGTGCAGACCACGGTGCAGGACTGGCCTGGCCGCGTGGGGCATTGGGATGTGGGCGTACCGCCGTCTGGTCCGATGGACGCGTATGCCCACCGGTTGGCCAATGTCTTGGTCGGCAATGCGCCTGACGCTGCAGCCCTGGAATGCACGATGAGCGGCCCGACCTTGCGCTTCCACGCCGATGCCGTGATCGCGGTGACCGGGGCACCGGTCTCGGTCCGCGTGGATGACGAGCCTGTGGCGATGTGGCAATCGCATCGCGTGCGGGCTGGCAGCACCTTGAGCGTGGGACGCCTGCAAGACACCGGATGCCGCATCAGCATCGCGGTGGGCGGCGGCATCGATGTCCCCTTGTATCTGGGCAGCCGCAGCACCTTCACCTTGGGGCAGTTCGGGGGGCACGCCGGTCGCACCCTGCGGGTGGGTGACATGCTGCATCTGGCGCAGCCCGGCGCGGGGGTGGACGCCGTTCGTGCGCCTGCCCATCTGATACCGCGCCTGTCCCACCATTGGGATGTGGCTGTGTTGTATGGCCCGCATGGCGCGCCCGACTTCTTTCTGGATGACGACATCCAGATGTTCTTTGACACCGATTGGAAGGTTCACTACAACTCCAGCCGAACGGGTGTGCGCCTGATCGGGCCAAAGCCGCTGTGGGCTCGCACGGATGGCGGCGAGGCGGGCTTGCATCCCTCCAACATCCATGACAACGCGTATGCCATCGGGGCCATTGACTTCACTGGCGACATGCCCGTCATCCTGGGGCCGGATGGTCCCAGCCTGGGAGGCTTTGTCTGCCCCGCGGTGGTTGTGCAGTCCGAGTTGTGGAAGCTGGGACAACTTCGCCCGGGCGACACCGTGCGCTTTCACCGCATCAGTGTGGAGGCGGCGCAGGCCCGCCACGCGCAGATCGAAGACGCCTTGTCGAGTTTCTTGCGCCTGGGCGAAGCCAGTGCTGCCACATTGCCCGTGCCACCCCAGGACGACGCCTTGGCTTGCACCAGCCCCATCGTTCATCAGCAGCCCGCACGGGGGGACACGCCCGCTCTGGTGATTCGTCAGGCCGGTGATCGCTATGTGTTGATTGAGTACGGCCCTTTGGTGCTCGACATCGAATTGCGCCTGCGGGTTCACGTGCTGATGACCGCCTTGCAAGCCATGCAGGAGCGAGGTGAGCTCGATGGCATCGTGGATCTGACGCCCGGCATCCGTTCCCTTCAGGTGCATTTCGACCCGGTTCAATTGCCTCGCGCCCAATTGCTGCAGGCCGTGCTGACGGCCGAAGCCTCATTGCCGGCGGTGGATGACATGGTCGTGCCCAGTCGGATCGTGCATCTGCCCCTGGCTTGGGACGACTCTCAAACCCGCCTGGCCATTGAGAAGTACACCCAGTCGGTTCGACCCGATGCCCCCTGGTGTCCCAGCAACATCGAATTCATTCGACGCATCAATGGGCTGCCTTCGATCGAAGCCGTGCAGCAATTGTTCTTCGACACCCACTATCTGGTGATGGGCCTGGGGGATGTTTACCTGGGTGCGCCAGTGGCGACGCCGGTCGATCCGCGGCAAAGGCTGGTCACCACCAAGTACAACCCAGCCCGCACCTGGACCCCTGAAAACGCCGTCGGCATTGGCGGGGCCTATTTGTGTGTGTATGGCATGGAAGGCCCTGGCGGTTATCAATTTGTGGGCCGCACCGTGCAGATGTGGAACCGTTGGCGCCATGGGGATCAAGCGGGGCCTGAGTTCGCCGAGCCCTGGCTGTTGCGCTTCTTCGATCAGCTGCGCTTCTATCCGGTCAGCGAAGACGAGTTGATGCAATGGCGCGCTGACTTCCCCCTGGGGCGCCGGCATCTTGACATCGAAGACACCCAGTTCAGCCTGAAAGACTACCGCGCCTTTCTGGCCCGTGAGGCTGAGTCCATTGCCGCCTTCAAAGCGCGGCAACAGGCCGCATTCGAAGCTGAACGCGAGCGTTGGCGCGCCGCCGGGCAGGCCGAGTATGTGGGTGATGACAGCCGCAACGAGGCGACCGACGAGGCCGATGATCGACCCGATGACGCGCATGCCGTGGCCACAGCCGTGCAGGGCAGTGTGTGGCAGGTCCAGGTCAGGGAAGGGGATCTCGTCAAGGCGGGCGACACCCTGATCGTGGTCGAGTCGATGAAGATGGAGTTTGCGGTGACGGCCACCCGAGATGGCACCGTGTGGCGGGTGACATGCAAAGAAGGTGGCGCCGTGCAGGCCGGACAAGACGTGGTGGTGCTGATATGAATGCGATGGAATTACAAGCCTTGCCGTTTGACATCCAGACACTGAGCCGCGCTTTACAAGCTGGCGAGGTGACGCCACGGGATGTGGTCCAGGAGGTCTTGCGGCGAATCGGGCCCGATGAACAGAATGCCTGGATCTCGGTGCATGACCACCATGAATTGGACCGAATGGCGCAGGATCTGATGGATCAGGGGCCCGCTGACAAGCCTTTGTATGGCCTGCCGTTCGCCGTCAAGGACAACATCGACGTGGCGGGCCTGACCACCACGGCCGCTTGCCCCGCCTTTGCCTATCGGCCGCGGCATCATGCGCATGTGGTTCAACGGCTGGTCGATGCGGGAGCCATTCCCATCGGCAAGACCAACCTGGACCAATTCGCCACCGGCCTCAACGGCACGCGGTCACCCTATGGCGCGTGCCACAACGCCTGGGATCCCCGCTACGTGTCGGGGGGCTCCAGCTCCGGCTCAGCTGTCGCGCTGGCATTGGGGCAGGTGAGCTTTTCCTTGGGCACGGACACGGCTGGGTCGGGGCGGGTGCCCGCCGCGTTCAATCACCTCGTCGGGCTCAAGCCGACCTGCGGCCTGTTGAGCACCACCGGGGTGGTTCCGGCGTGTCGCTCGTTGGACACCGTGTCCATCTTTGCGTTCACGGCGCAAGATGCGCATCGGGTCTACCGAGTGGCCTTGGGTGAAGACCCGCTGGACCCGTACTCGCGCGCATTTGCCGCCCATGGCTTTGACTTCGGCCGGGCGGCGCCAGGTGAGGCCCGCATCGGGGTTCCTCTGGCTGATCAGTGCGAGTTCTTGGGGGATGCGGCCTACGCACAGGCCTTTGCCGAAGCGGTGGAGCATGCACGTGGCCTGGGCCTGGCCGTGGTCGAGGTCGACATCTCGCCCTTGCTGGAAGCGGCCAGGCTGCTTTATGGTGGGCCATGGGTGGCCGAACGGTATCAGGCGATTCGCGACTTCATTGATCATCAGCCCGACGCTGTGTTCCCGGTCACACGGGACATCACCCTCAGTGGCCGCACCCCCTTGGCAGCGGATGCGTTCGCGGCGCAATATCGACTCAAGGCCTTGCAGAAAGAGGCGGTCCGGTTGTGGCAGCAGATGGATGTGCTCCTCACGCCAACGGCGCCCCACCATCCGACTCTGGATGAGATGCTGGCCGAGCCCATCGTGCGCAACACCGAACTCGGGCTGTACACCAACTACATGAACCTGTTGGACTGTGCGGCCGTGGCGGTGCCGGCAGGGTTCGCCGGTGAATTGCCGTTTGGCGTAACGCTGGCAGCACCGGCCCATCAAGATGTGCCCCTGCTGCATTTGGCAGACCGCTGGCAAGCGGCATTACAGGGACGAGCGGCCACCCTGGGCACCACAGCGTGGCCGATGCCTGAACCCGAGGCCGTGCCTTCTGCCGTGCCCAGCGGACAGGTGCGCGTGGCCGTGTGCGGCGCCCACTTGCAAGGCCAACCGCTGAATTGGCAACTGACCCAACGCGGGGGAAGAAGGGTGCTCTGTACCCACACTGCACCGGATTACAAACTGTTTGCGCTCGACAGCGGTGGCGCCCCCGTTCAACGTCCTGGCTTGGTCAAGGTGGCGCCCGATGCAGGTGGTGCGGCCATCGAAGTCGAGGTGTGGGAGTTGCCTGTGCAGCACTTTGGCAGCTTTGTGGCGGGCATCCCGGCACCATTAGGCATCGGCACCACGGTGCTGGCCGATGGCAGCAAAGTGCCCGGCTTCATCTGTGAACCCGATGGCCTGCGAGGTGCGACCGACATCACCGCGTATGGCGGGTGGCGGGCGTGGATTCAATCGCGTAGATCATAGTTTCAGCCTCGCAAGTGAAGCTGACTTGCCCCCGAGCGTAATTTGAAATAAGACATCAAATTTTGCAGTTGTGAAGCCTGGGCAGATAGCTCTTCTGACGTGGCGGACAACTCCTCAGCTGCTGCCGCATTCTGTTGCGTGGCTGTATTGAGATGTTCGACGGCACTGCTGATCTGGTTCACGCCTTCGGCTTGTTCACCAGAGGCCGCGGCAATCTCTTGTACCAAGTCACTGGTCTTGCTGATGGAGGGCATCATTTGTTTGAGCAGAGCTCCTGCGCGTTCGGCCTGCGAAACGCTAGAGCCCGCTAGGCGGCCAATCTCTTGAGCAGCTACCTGACTGCGCTCGGCCAATTTGCGCACCTCCGCCGCAACTACTGCAAAGCCACGGCCGTGCTCACCTGCTCGGGCAGCCTCGATGGCTGCGTTAAGTGCCAACAAATTGGTTTGATATGCGATGTCGTCAATGATGGAAATCTTCTTGGCGATCTCCTTCATGGCTTCAACGGTTTGCACGACTGCATCCCCGCCTTCCATCGCTTCCTTTGCGGCTTTCGTTGCCATGCTATCAGTGACGTTGGCGTTTTCACTGTTTTGTTTGATGGAGCTGGCCATCTCGTGAAGAGATGCGCTGGTTTGTTCGACGCTCGCTGCTTGAGATGCTGCAGACTGTGACAGCGATTGTGATGTGTCAGATACCTGCGTGGCGGCGTTCGACAGTTGGCCTGCAGCTGATTGCACCTCAAGGATGGTCTTGCTCATGGTGTCGATCAGTTGGTTGAAATTCTCGCCCAACAACTTGAAGAAACCGGTCTTTCCTTCCAGTCTCATGCGCTGAGACATATCCCCCTCATTGGCGCCCCCCACCATGGCTGTGATCTCTGCTTCGGTATGGGCTTCAAGGGTGCGGTCCTTCCACTCGACAACGGTACCAAGTCTCTGATTCTTGTCATCAAGGATGGGGTTCGCAATTAAACTGAACACGAGGTCACCAACTCGAATTTCAGTACGGTGAGTCGTTGTCAGCGCACTCAACATATTGCGTTGATGGGCGGGGTTTTTGTGGAAGACATCAATGTTCTTGCCAATCAAACTGCGGCTGTCAAACTGCGGCAAGGTTTTACGAAGTTCTGCCTCGTTACCCTGCATCATCGCCAACTGACTTTCGTTCATGTATACGATTTCATTGGCATGGTTGGCGATCATGACGTTGGTCGTGCACTTGTCCAACGCGTTTTTGATACGCTGGTTTTCTGCGGCAAGGCGCTGCGCTGCTTCCTGAGCCTGCAAGGCTTCCGTCTGGTCTTGCCACTCCACAACCGTTCCCAACCGTTGACCCTTGTCGTTCAAAATTGGGTTCACGATCAGTTGGAATTTGCGTCCACCAATGTTCAGCGCCGTTTTGTGAGTACTGGTCAGTGCTCCCAGCATTTGACGTTGATGCGCTGGATTTTTGTGGAACACATCAATATTGGTGCCAACGACCGAAGCAGCACTGAACTGAGGTAATTGCTGACGAATATCGGTCTCTGCAACCTTCAGCATATTTGCAAGGGAGTGATTGGTGTAAACGATGTTGTGATTTTCATCGGCCACCATCACGTTGGTTGCCGCGACATCCAGCGCCTGTTTCAGGCGTGCGCTTTCAGTGGCGGACAAGCCAGAGGTTCCACTTTTATTTTGGCCACCTAGTCGCCATGTGGTTTGATCATGCGATGCGCGCATGATGGTTTGCACCACGCTCAGTTTTGCCAAGAGCTGGCCTATTTCACCACCTACGGCGCAGTCTGTTGATTGCTTGAAATCCAGTTGTGTCAAACCCTGTGCAACTGACAGGGCTTGCTGTAAGGGGCCAGCAATGCGATTTTGTACCCACAACGCAGCGCCCGTAGCTGCAACAAGGCCGGCGCCCAAAACCATCCAGATTTGGCCGCCCGTGTCTTTTGCGATCAGGCCAGTAAGAACTGGTACCAAGCCCACTGCCAGCGTTGCGATCCAAATAACCTGACTTACGCTTCTGCTTCCTTCTGGCTTGGCATTCGCTTTGCTCGCGTCCTTCATGGTTTGTGCCAGCAACTCATACACCTCTGTCCATGCTTGGCGCACCTCAACGGTGAAGTCTGCTCCCAGGCCTTTTTCAAGTGTCCATAGCAGGGCAGCCCCTACGGTGTCGTAATGACTGCTTTCAACGCCGTAACCCAAGTGCCGTATGCCCAACTGCCGCACGACGGGTACCAATTTATCTAGGTCATCCAGCCCACGCACAGCCGCAGCAATCATTTGCATCAATTTGCGACCCTGCTCAGCTTGATCTCCGCGAAATAGCCGGCTCAAGCTGGGATCCAACTCAAAGAGTCGCGAATAGAACAAGTCTGCCGCTGCCTCGGCCATGGGCATCACCTTGGCGAAACTGGCTTGAACCAGTTGTATCTGACGTGAGTTCATCAAAAAAACTCCTGGCTGTGCCGTGCTAAAGCGGTTTGCAAACTTGATGTGGATTGTCGCAAGGCGGGACTCGCTTACCCACTTAGATTGATCGATGCCAACCATGTTGATGGAATGGCAATCAGAACATTCTCAGCGACAGCAATTTGACCCCGAATAGGGATAACTACATTGTGGTTTTTGAACAATGCATGCTGAAGCCTCGGCATCGTTTGTTTTGTGTTGTCAAGCCTAGGTAAATACGGTCACAAGAGCGAATTGCGTGGTGTTGATTGATGTGCGTGCGCTGGTATGTGACCTATTTACTGAGTCTGCGCCACTCGGAAGAGACGATCGCCGAGCGTGAGCGTGGTGGCAATATCTGTATCGGGCGGTCGACAAGCAGGAACAGACCGTGGACTTTCAGCTCATGGCCACGCAGGACTTCGCAGCCGAGCCAACGCGGCCCCGGCGATGTCACCGAGTTGCTCGAGGAACTCGACGCCCATGTCGGCGGTGTAGCGGGTCGGGTCGGGTGAGCCCAGGACCAGCAGGCCAAAACAGGCGTCGTCATGGCGCAGCGGAATCATCGTCAATGAGGTGACGGTGTGGCTGTCTTCCAGCCACTTCGCCGCTTCGAAGTTCGAATTGATCCCGCAGTAAGGTTGGTTCAGGCTGGTGGCAAAGCTCTTGACGTCGTCGCTGACGTCTTGCGTGCACGTCAGCTCAGACAAGCCTTCGCGCAAGGGCCGCTCTTCGGTGCCCCAGATGCGCACTGCCGCTTGCGGGATCAGGAACAGATCACGCAGCGAGGACAGCAGCACTTCGGGCAGCGAGTTGTCGTCGTGCGCCAGCAGCACGGTGTGCACCCAGCGATGCAGGCGCGCGGCGATGGCTTCGTTTTCCTGACCATGGCGAATCATTTCGATGATGCGCCGCTCGAGCCCCTTGATCTTGTCGCGCAGCATTTCCATCTGGCGCTCTTGCAGCGACACGGCCCGTTGCCCATGCGGGCTGGTGAGCTGAATGGCCGCCAGCAACTGGGCCTGCCGTTCAAAGAACCCCGGGGTGTGGATCAGGTAGTTGGCGATGTCGTCTTCGGTGATGCCTTGCATGGTCATGGTGTCTACGGTGCTGCTCACAGTTGGGGTACCTCGATTTCGCCCTCAAAGACCTTCACGGCCGGGCCAGTCATCATCACGCTGTGTCCGGGGCCGGGCCAGCTGATGGTCAGGCGGCCGCCGCGCATGTCGACGTCCACGGTCTGATCCAGCCAACCCAGACGAATGCCCGCTACCACGGCCGCACAGGCACCCGACCCACAGGCCAGGGTTTCGCCGCTGCCGCGCTCGAACACACGCAGTTTGATGTGCTGGCGGTTGACCACTTCCATGAAGCCTGCGTTGACGCGGCGAGGAAAGCGCGCGTGGCCTTCGATCTGGGGGCCCAGTTCATCGACCGGGGCCTGGTCGACGTTGTCGACGCGCAGCACCGCATGGGGGTTGCCCATGGACACCACGGCCACGCTGACCGGATGGTTGGCCAACTGGATGGGCCACAACTCGCAGCCATGGATCACTTCCGGCGTGAGCCCCTGCGGGTTGAACGGTACTTCCTCAGGGATCAGGAAGGGCGCGCCCATGTCGACCGTCACGCGGCCATCGGCTTGCAGCGTGGGCTCGATGATGGCCTTCATGGTCTGCACGCGGATGCGCTCTTTTTGAGTCAGCCCGGCATCGTGCACGAAGCGGGCGAAGCAGCGGGCGCCGTTGCCGCATTGCTCGACCTCGCCCCCATCGGCATTTATGATGCGGTAGGTGAAGTCGGTGTTCTGGGTGGCGTTGCCGGGTTCGACGATCAGGATTTGATCGGCTCCGATGCCAAACCGGCGGTCAGCCAGGAAACGGTATTGCGCCTCGCTCAGCGAGAGCGGGGCGCGGGTGGCGTCCAGCACGACGAAATCGTTGCCGGCACCGTGCATTTTGGTAAAGCGCAGCTTCATGGGCCCCATTATCCGCTGCGAAGCCCATGGTTTCAGTAAAACCCGGGTTCGCCCTCCGGCCGGGTCTTGAAACGCTTGTGCACCCACAGGTATTGCGAGGGTTGCTTGAGGATCTCGCGCTCGATGAGCTGGTTCAAGCGCGCGGTGTCGGCTTCGGCGTCGGCGGTGGGGAAATGGGGGACGGCGGGCAGGAAGCGGATGCGCCAGCCCTGGCCTTTGGGCAGGGTTTCGGCGATCACCGGCTGCACCACCATGTTCAGGGCACGGGCCATCCGCGAAGGCGCCACCAGCGTGGCCGCAGGGATGCCGAAAAAGGGCACGAAAGCGGCGTCCTGCATGCCGAAGTCCATGTCCGGCAGATTGAAGAAGCCGCGGCCTTCTTGCTTGATGGCACGGAACAGCGGCTTGATCGACTCACTGCGCGAGAAGATTTCGGCGTTGCCAAAGCGCAAGCGGCCTTGCTTCATCACCGTGTCGATGATGGGGTTGCTTTGCGCTTGGTAGATGGACGCGCCGGGGCGCTTCTGGCACAGCAGGATGGCAGCGCCGGCCACATCCAGGCCGACGAAATGCGGGCACAGCCACATGGTGGGGCGGCCGCTGGTCTGGAATTCACGCTCGGCCAGTTCGATGTCACCTTCGACCTGGATCAGGCTGCGAATGCGCTCCGGCGGCGACCACCACAACATCGCGCGCTCGAACAGGCTGCGGGTCAGCCAGCGGAAGTGATCGCGGGCAATGGCCTCCCGTTCGGCCAGGGGCTTGTCAGGAAAGCACAGCTCGAGGTTGCGCAGGGCAATGCGGCGGCGTGATCCGGCCAGCCGGTACAGCGCCCCACCTAGATGCCAGGCGAAGGCTGACAAGACAGGGAAGGGCAACCATTGCAACAACCACAACACACCCAGGGCGATGCGGACGCCCAGTCCGCCAATGAATTCCTTCATGCCGAGGCTCCCGGCTTGGCGTCGGCGGTGGTCAGGATTTCGGCCCGAGGGCCTTTATAACGGTTGTAGCCCCACAGGTACTGCTCAGGACTTTGCATGATGAGGTGTTCCATGGCGCGGTTGATCGCGGCTGCCGATTGTGCCGGATCGCCCGAGGCCAGGGCCTGGTCCAGGTCAATCGGGCCGGGTTCCACGTGCACGACGTAGTCGCAATGCTGGCGTAGGCGTTGCCAGCCACTCAGGCGTTCGCCGCGCATCAGAATCACCTTGGCGCCGGTTTGCTGGGCCAACTTGCCTGCCATGGTCATGGTGTAGGCGTCGCGGCCGAAAAAGGGCACCCACACGCCCATGCCTTCTGGCGGCACCTGGTCAGGCAGCAGGCCTACGCACTGGCCGTTTTTGAGCGCACGCAACATGGCTCGCACCCCGCTGAGGGTGGCCGGTGCAGTCTGCAGGCCGGGGCGGTTGCGCGCATGGGCCATGACCTCGGCCAGCCAGGCCTGCTTGGCCGGGCGGTACAGCGCAGTCATCGGGTGGGTGTGGCCAAAGCGCTCGGCATAGGCTTGGGCATTGATCTCGAAGCAGCCCACATGCGGCGTCAGCAGGATCAGGCCTTTGCCCTCAGCCAGGGCCTGTTCGATGTGTTCAGGATGACGCCATTGCACGCGCTTGCCCAGCAAAGCCCCCTGCGGGCGCCCCCAAAGGCGTGGCAATTCGGCCACCATGCGCCCGTTGTGCGCCACGGCCGACCAGCGCTGCCACAGGCTCAACCCGGCCGCTTTGGCATGCCGGCGGAATCGCTTGCGGTAGGTGGGCGACAAGGCATAGACCAGCCAGCCCAGCATGGCGCCAATCCAATGCAGCAGGCCCAGAGGCCAGCTCGCCAACATGAAGAACAGTCTTGCCATGAATCCAGAGGGTGTCGCAAATCGGCCACCGGCCACCGTTTCCAGCCCATTTGAGGGCGAAAACACCCGACATCTTCGCAGATCGACGCGAAAGGTTTTCGGTAGATTCGCTACACTGACGGTGTCGCCGAGTTAAAGAACAACTTGCGGGGCGACTTGAATCAATACCGCTAAAGCGTTCGCCGCTGATTGAGAGCCCAAGTCCTCCAGCCCCGGCGACGCAGCTGGAACTGACTGAACTTAAGGAGCTCTTTGTGGCGAACGACTACCTCTTTACCTCTGAATCCGTGTCCGAAGGTCACCCCGACAAGGTGGCTGACCAGATCTCCGACGCGATCCTGGACGCGATCTTCGAGCAAGACCCCCGCTCACGCGTGGCCGCTGAAACCCTGTGCAACACCGGTTTGGTAGTGCTGGCCGGTGAAATCACCACCCAGGCCAATGTCGACTACATCCAGGTGGCCCGCGACACCATCAAGCGCATCGGCTACGACAACACCGAGTACGGCATCGACTACAAGGGTTGCGCCGTGCTGGTGGCGTACGACAAGCAGTCGAATGACATCGCCCAGGGGGTGGACCACGCCTCTGACGACTACCTGAACATCGGCGCTGGCGACCAGGGCCTGATGTTTGGCTACGCCTGCGACGAAACGCCTGAGCTGATGCCCGCGCCCATCTACTACGCACACCGTCTGGTGGAGCGCCAGGCCCAGTTGCGCAAGGACGGCCGCCTGCCTTTCCTGCGCCCCGATGCCAAGAGCCAGGTGACCATGCGCTATGTGGACGGCAAGCCGCACAGCATCGACACCGTGGTGCTGTCGACCCAGCACAGCCCCGAGTGGAGCCTGGGCGACAAGATGAAGCCCGAGTTCAACGAAGCCATCATCGAAGAGATCATCAAGCCCGTGTTGCCCAAGGAATGGCTGCAAAACACCCGCTACCTGATCAACCCCACCGGTCGTTTCGTGATTGGCGGCCCGCAAGGTGACTGCGGTCTGACCGGCCGCAAGATCATCGTCGACACCTATGGCGGGGCTTGCCCTCACGGTGGTGGCGCCTTCTCGGGCAAGGATCCTTCCAAGGTGGACCGCTCGGCCGCTTACGCCGCCCGTTACGTGGCCAAGAACATCGTGGCCGCCGGCTTGGCCAAGCAGTGCCAGGTGCAGGTGGCTTACGCGATTGGCGTGGCCCAGCCCATGAACATCACGGTGTACACCGAAGGCACCGGCGTGATCTCGGACGAAAAGCTGTCCCAGATCGTGGCCGAAAGCGGCATCTTCGATCTGCGCCCCAAGGGCATCATCCAGATGCTGGACTTGCTGCGTCCGATCTACTCCAAGACCGCTGCTTACGGGCACTTCGGTCGTGAAGAGCCTGAGTTCAGCTGGGAGCGCACGGACAAGGCCGCCGCGCTGCGTGCTGCGGCCTAGGTCGCAGCACCTGACACCCCTTCAGTGCTACGGCGCGGCGAAGGGGTGCCTTTCTTTCAGTATGTGATTTTCGCCAGCTTGTTTTGCCTTGCAGTGCCACCGTTGTGTGAAATATTTACTGTTCGAGTTACAGGATTTGCCGATATCTGAACACGGGAAAGCACCATGATCTGAGTGGTGCCCCATGGGCGCATCATCGGCCAGAGTCTTGTTGCCATGCGAAAAAAAATCTCGGTCAGTCAATTGCGTTTGGGCATGTTCCTCGACGAGCTGTGCGGCTCGTGGTTGGACCATCCTTTTTGGAAGTCGGCTTTTTTGTTGTCCGACCCCAAACAGCTTGCCCAAATTCAGGAAAGCCGCGTCAAAGAGGTGTGGATCGACACCCGCAAGGGGCTCGACGTGGCTGTGGCGGACGAGCCAGACTCCCCAGACCGTCACACCGATCGGTTTGACGATGTCGAGGTGCAACGAACGGCCCAGCCCCCATCCGACGTGAAGGTGCCGGCCTCGGTGGTCGGCCAACCCGAATCCAAGCCCTGCTCGGTCAACGATGAGCTGGCCCGCGCTTCGAAGGTGCTGGCCGGGGCGACTACGGCCATGCGTTCGATGTTTCAAGACATTCGCTTGGGCAAGGCCATCGACACCGAACATTGCCTGCCGCTGGTCAACGACATCACCGAATCGGTGCAACGCAACCCCGGTGCCATCGTCAGTCTGGCGCGTCTGAAAACCAGCGACGACTACACCTACATGCACTCGGTGGCCGTTTGCGCCCTGATGGTGGCCTTGGCCAAACAACTGGACTTGAACGAAGCCGACACCCGCGAAGCCGGTATGGCCGGTTTGGTGCACGATCTGGGTAAGGCGCTCATGCCCCATGAAGTGTTGAACAAACCCGGGGCTTTGACGAACGAAGAGTTCGCCATCATGAAGAAGCACCCCGAAGAAGGCCACCGCCTGTTGGTCGAAGGACGTGGCGTGGGCCCGGTGCCGCTGGATGTGTGCCTGCACCATCACGAAAAGATCAACGGCATGGGCTACCCGCATAAGCTCAAGGGCGACGAAATCAGCCTCTACTCGAAGATGGGCGCCGTGTGTGATGTCTACGATGCCATCACGTCCAATCGACCATACAAGGCTGGGTGGGACCCGGCCGAGTCGATTCAGAAGATGGCGCAGTGGTCCAAAGAAGGCCACTTCGATGAGCGCATCTTCCAGGCCTTTGTCAAAAGCATCGGCATCTATCCCATCGGATCGTTGGTCAAGCTGAAATCGGGCCGTCTGGCGGTGGTGATGGAGCCGGGCAGCACCTCGCTGGTCTGCCCCATCGTCAAGGTCTTCTTCTCGACCAA
>JAGWLR010000147.1 GCA_028864885.1 Burkholderiales bacterium
GAGGGCTGAGCCAGTGCCGGTAGTGAGGGGATCGCGGGTCGTGCTGATCGCGGGTCAGTTGTTCAAGCGCCTGCGCCTGATCTGAGGTCGGACGCAAAGTGAGGATGACGTGGTCGATGCGCTCATCGTCCGAGAGTGGTCCCAGATCCTGGTGGGAGGCCGGTCTATTGTCTTTGGAGGAGGGCAGGGGCAGTCGGACCCGTGGGTCGATTTTGTCGACGATGCGTTTGACGGGATGGGCCAAGTCAAGCGACTGGCTCCACGCGGCGTGGCACAAGCCCAGAGAGACCATGAAAAGCGCCACCCGCGCCCATTGAAGAAGGATCAATGGCGCACAACGGGTATGACGGAAGCGGTGCCAGGGACGCATGGCGGGTGCTGCGAGGAAAGAAGCGATCTTTATAGGCAGGGCAGTTAACCGTGTGATGACGCCCCGTCGCCGCGGAATGGGTCAAACGGATGGGGTGGGGTTTGGAGTGACTTGTCATGCAAGGGGGGTAAAACAGACCAAGGAGGGGATATGACTAAAACGGGGCGCTCGGTGTGCTGGTTCCTGGGGGTGTTCCTGCTGTTGCAGCAGGCGTGGGAGATGGCACGTGCCACGTGGATCGAGCAATGGCTCATCGGCCAGTTGACGGTGGGATCATTGGTTCAAGGCATTCGCTGGATCAGTCCCGATCTGGATGTGACCCGTGATGGGTTTCGAGTGGTCGCGCCGGGAGGCGGGCTTCAGGTGCTGCCGGGGTGCGACGGCATGGAGGTTTGGCTGCTGATGACCGCCGCTTTACTGACCTTCGGTTTCACGTGGCGGCAAAGGTGGATGGGCCTGTTGGCGGGCTCTGTCTGGGTGTTTGCGCTGAACCAGGTGCGCTTGTTGGTCTTGTTCTATGCGTTTCGCTTGGCGCCCTCGTGGTTTGGCACCTTGCATGTTCTGGTGGCCCCGCTGCTGTTGATCGTGGCGGTGTTGGGCTTCTTTGTCGTGCTGATGCGGTGGGGGCCGAATCGTGCCGCATGAGGCTGTCACGCCCAAGGGGGTGCGCAGAGCCGGGGGTGCGCACCTCGTGGTGGCTTTGTTGATGCTGATGGCGCTGCTGTCTTTAGACCTGATTGGCAGAGGCGTGTTTCACCAAGCTTTGCTTGCGCCTTTGCAGGAGGCGATGGCGATGTGGGATGACACCTACCAAGTCGAACGCATGAGTCTTGAGCATGGCGTGGATGACGCGGTGGAAGTCACCGTCAGTCTGGCGCATTGCCTGGCGCTTCAGGATCGAGCGGTCTGTCCTGGAGCGGTGAAGGGACTGGCCCAGGTGACCACGCCCGTGGGGACCGTGGATTTGGTTGGCATCGCACTGGTCAGCGGGGTGGTGGCCTGGCCCGTTCGTCGTCGCGCTGAGTACGGCTATCGCCTGCTGCTGCTGGCCCCGACCCTGCTGACCATTTGGATGCTGGATCTGCCCCTGGTCATCTTGGGTGCGCTGTGGCGCTTGCATCACGACTTTTATCAGCCTGATGCATGGTCGGCCCTGTTGGCTTGGGTTGCCGCGCTTCAGGATGGGGCGCGCTGGGTGCTGGTCGGGCTGGGTGTGTGGGTTGTCGTGACTTTATCGAGGTGGATCAATAAGGTGTCGAATTGAAAACGGTATAAACTGTTTATATCGTTTTAAGGAGAATGAACGTGGCTGGTTCGACAAAGTCTGCAGATGCATCCAAGAGCAAGACGAAGCTGGTGCGAGACAGTTTCACGATGCCCAAACTTGAGTACGCGCAAATTGCCGGGATCAAACAGCGCGCCGCGAAGCTGGGCCAACCCGTGAAAAAGAGTGAAGTGTTGCGGGCTGCCATTGCCGTCTTGAGTCGATACGCGGACAAAGACTTGCTGGCTGCTCTGGCTGCTGTGCCAAGCCTGAAAACGGGTCGCCCCAAAGCAGAACCGAAATCGGTACCTGGGGCGGTCGTTGAGGTCAAGAAGCCAGCGGCAGTGGCCAAGAAAGCCGCGGCCAAAAAAGCGCCCGTGAAGAAGGTTGCGGCCAAAAAAGTGACGGCTAAAAAGGCCGCCTCGAAAGCGGCGGCTCCTTCAAAAGCCTGATGGGATCAGCCTCACTGACCATGCAGGGCTTGCGCTTCATCGGCTTCGGCCGGGTTGCGTCGCGTAGCGGGTAGCTCGGCTTGAGCCGTCAGGCCTTCGGGGCTGGCGGCACAGGCGGTGGGGACCAGGCTTCCGGGCCATTGCACGGAGCCGGCGTGTGAAGCCGCGTAGGTATCCGGAACGTAATCCAGGTAGTAGGCGGCCCGTGCGCGCCATGCGAGCACGAGGTTGGCACATTCGGATCCGCCTCCTGCAACGGCAATGGCGCCGATCAGATTGCCCCTGGCGTTGTACAACGGCAATCCCTGATCGAACTCTGGGGCCACGCCTGCGGCTTCGGCGTCGCGGTTGCTGGAGGCCACGGCGCACAAGGTGCCGCGGCGGCTGACCACGGCAATCCAGCGGGTTTGGCGGGCGTCGATCAAGGGTGAAGCGACGTCTTGGTAGGCCAGACGCAGGCCGGCCATCAGGGCTGCTTGGCCGGGCAAGCTTTTGCAGTCGGACGATTCGTTGGCTTTGGACTTGGCGTAAGCCCAGCTTGGCGCACCGAGACTGATCAGTCCAGCCAAAGTGAAGATGGCTGCAGATGGAAAAGAGAGGGGTGGCATCAGAAGACTCCGGGCAGTGTCGCGCGCGCGTGAGCGCAGGGATGCCATTGTGAAAGGGGGCGCCTTGTTTGGCACCCCCTGCTTCCCCTGATGCGGGGTCGCCGAACCGATCAGGCGGTGGGGCGACGGCGGCGCATCAGCGCACCCACCACGGCCAAACCGGCGAAGGCCATGCCGTAGGAGGACGCCTCCGGCACCGCGGCGGTGACGGTCAGCTTCGAGTAGTCCCAGGCCCAGCCATCGCTGCTACCGGTAGCGGTGCGGATGGTGATGGTGTCTGAACCGGTCAGCAAACCCACGTAGGGGGTCAGGTTGAAGGTGTCCTTCCAGGCGTAGTTGTAGGCAGGGCCCACATCGTCGCCGTCGGTCAACTGGCCGATCAGGGTGCCGTTGAGGTAGATGTTGGACAGACCGCCTAAACCCTGTCCTGCCGTGAAGACTTCGAGCGATGCCGACACGATGTTGGTCGGCAGGCTGTAGTTGTGGATGACCGATTGATCGCCGTAGAACCAGTTGTCGGTGCCTTGCACATCTGGCGAGTGAATGGTGGACCAGTCGACGCCGGAGCCGTTGGTGATGCCTTGATCGAAGCCGTCTTCATCGCCTACCAGGCTGACGACCGTGGCGGCTTGAGCGGTGGCCACGCTGGCGAAGGCCAGGGCCAGCAGCGAGGCAAATGCGTGCTTGCGCATGAGTTTTCCTTGAATTTTTGATGAATGGATTGAGCAGTGTAGGAAGGTTTGTCTGGCTGGCTAGACCTGACCACGCATATGAGGGGCGTCGGGCGTCACCCATCCACCACGGCGTGATCGGTGTCGGTCAGGGCCACGGCGCTGGCAAACAAGGTGGCAATGGATGTCAGGCTCAAGCCCGATTGGCTGCCATCCGGATTCCAGATGTCGATGTCGCCATTGGCCGGGGTGTCAGTGGGACGCAGGATGGGCTGGGTCGATAACTTGTCGCTGCCGCGGGTGTCGAAGTCGCGAATGGCCTTGACCAGCTCAGCTGGATCGGAGGGCAAGCGAGTGAGAGGTAAGCCCAGGCGATCAGCCATGAGTTGCATGCGGAAGGCGCGCACATCCGTGGGGCGCCCATCGGTGAGGCGTTCGTCGAACACGCAAGCGGCCAGCGATGAGTCCCAGCTCAAGCCCCGGCGCGACAGGTGGGTGGTGCCGGTCAAGGCCCAAGCGTCGTCGATGACCACGGTGGAGCTGGTCAGCCGCAAAGCGCGACCGGCGCCTACCCCGGGCGAGAACACAGCAAAGCGGTCGGGCTGGGCATTGCGCAGGGTGGCGATGGCGTCGAGCAGGCAGTGGTTGCGCACATCGTGCAGCATCTTCGGCGTACCGGGTGTCAAACGGGTGGGCACGCACAGGGCCACGCGCAGGCCTTTGCGGTTGCTCATGCGGTTGACGAGCCGCATCCACCACTGCAGGTTCTCGCCGCCCGAGTCAATGCCCAAGTTGTCGAGCCAGGGGGTTTCGATGTAGATGAAATCCTGCGCCCGGTCAAGTGCTGCGAGTAAAGAGATCAGGGCCTCGCGGGCGCCGAAAGCAGAGGTCCACAAGCGACGATCGAGGGCGCGTGTGATGGCATCGATGTTGCCGCCGA
>JAGWLR010000056.1 GCA_028864885.1 Burkholderiales bacterium
CTGCCATGGCTTACTTCTTCTTGACGTGAGCTTCCAGTTCATTGAAGGTGGGGCGCTCGGTTGAATAAAGTACCTTGCGGCCAAACTCGATGGCCACTTGGGGGGCATAACCCTGCATGCTGGCTAGCAGGACAGTCTTGATGCACTGAAATTCCTTGGTGGCCTCGTCGAGCTTCTGCTCCATCAGTCCAGCCAACGGTTCGACCACGCCGTAGGCCAGCAAAATGCCCAAAAACGTGCCTACTAGGGCCGAGCCAATCATTCCCCCCAACACGGCTGGAGGTTGGCCAACAGAGCCCATCGTGTTGACCACGCCCAGCACAGCAGCCACGATCCCGAAGGCGGGAAGGGCACCCGCCAGCCGAGCCATTGCGGCACAAGGGATGTGGCCCTCATGGTGGTGGGTTTCGATTTCGTTGTCCATCAAGGTCTCAATTTCGTGAGCATTGAGGTTCCCCGACACCATCATGCGCAGGTAATCGGTGATGAATTCGATGACATGGTGATCGTGACCCACGTTGGGATACTTTTTGAACAAGGCGGAGTTGTGAGGGTCTTCGACGTCTTTTTCAATCGACATCAGGCCTTCTTTTCGAACCTTTTGCAGGATCTCATAGAGCATGGCCATCAGCTCCATGTATCGGTTTTTCGTGTACTTTGAACCCTTGAACAATGGCCCAAGATTGCCCAGCACCGCCTTGAGAGTCTTGGGTTGGTTGTTGACCACAAACGCGCCTAAAGCGCCACCCAGAATTGCCATCAATTCCAAAGGCAATGCCTCCAGGATCACAGCCATGTTGCCGTGGTGGAGGATGTACGCTCCAAAAATGCACCCGAGCGCAACGATGTAGCCGATAGCGATGAACATGATTGGTTAGGACTGGGTTCGGTTCATGCTGACATCTTCGGCATTTCCTGACGAACAGATGCCGTGAACAACGCCACGACCCCCGCTCTTTTCTTGAGGTGAAATGCTCGGTCCGGGCAAAAAAGCGGGCCCTGTGGGGCCCGCGGAAAAGCACAAAATGGTGTGCTAGGAGGAGACAAGCAAGGACGCTTCACTTCCAAACCGTCCGTCTGAATCATCGACAAAGTTTGGGTGTTCTTGAGCACGCAGCCATTCGCCTCGTCTCAAGAGCGTGAAAAAGTCCCTATCAATGCATTTGCAAAGCGCCAGCGGCTTTGCCTTTGCCGGCACGTGCGGGGGGATTGCACAGGCCGCACACAAAGTGGCGGGAAATTTCATGAGGATGGGTCACGAAGTGGCCCCCGCATTTCGAGCATTTGGTCAGGGTCAACATCCCGTTGTCGATGAATTTGACCAGGCGCCAGGCGCGGGTCACCGACAACATCGCTTCCAGGCCTTGGCTCTGGGTCTGTTCCAGGTACAGCTGATAGGCTTTGATGACGGTCTGGATCTCATCCATCTCGGCAGCCTTGTTCAGATACTCGTGGATGTTCAGAAACAGGGACGAGTGGATGTTGGGCTGCCAGGTCATGAACCAGTCAGTCGAGAAGGGCAGTTGTCCCTTGGAGGGCGACTTGCCGGCCACTTCCTTGTACAGGCGCAACAAGCGTTCATACGACAGATTGGTCTCCGACTCCAGCACCTGCAGGCGGGCACCCAGGTTGATCAGGGTGACGGCGGTTTCAATTTGCTTGGCTTCGGACAACAGGCTCTTGGCTCGCATGATGGGCTCCTGCAACGGTAAGGGGCGGGATCAGAACTCAGGTTCAGGCGGTTTCTTGATGACGACCGGCCATCAGGATGTTGGCGTGCAGGCGAGTGACACTGTCGTTAGCCGACTTGCCGTGGTGGGTCAGCAGGTTCCAGATCATGTCGTCGTCAATGCGCATGCGGCACAGCAGGGTGTTGCCCGAAGCGATCTTCATGATCTGAGCTGGCGACAGGGTGGCGATCAGGGTGGCTGTTTCTTCAGAGATACCCAGGCGGAACAAGGCTTGCTCGCGGTCGGTGCGGATCAGGTTCTGAGCCAGCATCAGGTACGACAGATTGGTTTCGCGGATTTCCATCAGGATTTGGTCGGCGTTCATGTCAATCTCCTAAGACGTTTTGGAAGGGGGCGTTGCTTGTCTTGTTTCATCTGCTGAATTCGCATCAGCATGAAACGGATTGTGAAGACCCCCCTTTTTTTTCTGAATAGGCCGGGCGCTGTAATCCACGTCGGTCGCGCGCTGAGTGCGATGTCAGAAAAAATCCGACAAACCCGAAACGTCTGGGGGTGAAACGGCCCAAACAGTAGCCTTTCATTTGGAGGTGTTTTGCGGCCTTGTCCCGTCTGGTGGAATCTTGGGCGGGCAAGCCTCTTCATAATCCTCATCCTGATCACATGAATTTGAGGAAGAGCCGATGGCCCGACAGGTTCGGGGGGGACTGGCCGGTGTGCCGTGTTTGTTGACGCAGCGTGTTCAGCAAGATCAATTGCTGGTGCGGGATGACCTCGACCGGCTGCGCCTGCTGGACACGATGCGCATGGCCTCACAGGACCACAAAGTGGCGGTTCACGCTTACGCCGTGAGCGAGGGCGGTTGGTGGATGTTGGCTACGCCTGCTACTCCAGACGGGCTCAGCCTGATGGTGCAATCGGTCGGGCGGCAATACGTGGGTTACTACAACCGCCGGCATGGCCGACACGGCTCCCTCTGGGCCAGCCGATACAAGTCTTGTGTCCTGGCTTCGGCACAGGATTTGCTCGATGCCGTGGTGCTGATCGAGTCTTCGAATCCCAGTGGCGCCTGGAGCAGTGCGGCGCACCACCTTGGGCGCACGGTCGACCCTCTGGTGTCAGACCATGCCCAGTTCTGGACCTTGGGCAACACGCCGTTCGAGCGCGAGGCTGCTTGGCGGCGGCGTCTCGAAGAAGGGCTGTCCGCCGCGCGACAGGGCCAATTGGTGAAAGCCGCCTCAAAAGGCTGGGCCCTGGGGGCAGAGGAAGACATCCAGCGCCTGCAGCAACAAACTGAGCGCCGACTGACGCCGGGCAAACGTGGGCGGCCTTCCAGGTCGGCTGGCAGGTGATGTGTCCCTATTTGTTTTCGGTGAGAAGGTGCGGGTTCTTTAAATAAGATCTGACCCCAATTTTTATTGCTTGAAAACCCTGAGATTCAGGAGTATCCTCGCCGCTCCCCGTGTTGTTTTTCCACACTAACTTCTGGAGCGCCCTCATGAGCCAGGCGACTTCGGGAACGACGTTCCCCATCACCCCCGTGTCTGACGCCGCCACTTCCGCTGTGGCCACCCGTCAGGAAATCCAGGCTGCAGCCGACATCGGTCTGTACGCCAACGCCGAACACGACGCCTGCGGCGTGGGCTTTGTGGCGCACATCAAGGGCCAGAAGGCGCACAGCATTGTCCAGCAAGGCCTGAAGATCCTCGAAAACATCGATCACCGTGGTGCGGTCGGTGCTGATCCGCTGATGGGTGACGGTGCCGGTCTGCTGATCCAGATTCCCGATGAGTTCTATCGCGCTGAAATGGCCAAGCAGGGGGTCGAGTTGCCCCCGCCTGGCGAATATGGCGTCGGCATGATCTTCCTGCCCAAGGAAAGCGCCTCGCGCCAGGCTTGTGAGCAAGAACTAGAGCGAGCCATCAAGGCAGAAGGTCAGGTGCTGCTGGGCTGGCGTGACGTGCCCGTGGACCGCGACATGCCCATGTCGCCTCTGGTGCGTGAAAAAGAGCCGGTCATCCGCCAGGTCTTCATCGCCCGCGGCCCTGACATCCTGGTGCCCGATGCCCTTGAGCGCAAGCTGTATGTCATCCGTAAGACGGCTTCCAGCAAGATTCAGAGCCTGAACTTGACCCACGGTTCCGAGTACTACGTGCCCAGCATGTCGTGCCGCACCATCATCTACAAGGGTCTGCTGCTGGCCGATCAGGTGGGCAAGTACTACATCGACCTGAAGGACGAGCGTGTCGTTTCCGCGCTGGCCTTGGTCCACCAACGCTTCTCGACCAACACCTTCCCTGAATGGCCGCTGGCTCACCCCTACCGCATGGTCGCTCACAACGGTGAAATCAACACCGTCAAGGGCAACTTCAACTGGATGCGTGCTCGCGAAGGCGTGATGAAGTCACCCGTGCTGGGCGATGATCTCAAGAAGTTGTATCCGATCAGCATGGACGGTCAGTCTGACACGGCTACCTTCGACAACGCGCTCGAATTGCTGACGATGTCGGGCTACCCTCTGGCACATGCCGCCATGATGATGATCCCAGAGGCCTGGGAGCAGCATGCCACCATGGACGAGCGCCGCCGCGCTTTCTATGAGTACCACGCCGCCATGATGGAACCCTGGGACGGCCCCGCCGCCATGGTGTTCACCGATGGCCGCCAGATCGGCGCCACACTCGACCGCAATGGCCTGCGTCCGGCCCGTTTCATCATCACCGATGACGACTTGGTCGTGCTCGCTTCGGAGTCGGGCGTGTTGCCCATCCCCGAAAACAAGATCATCAAGAAATGGCGTCTGCAGCCTGGCAAGATGCTGCTGATCGACTTCGAGCAAGGCCGCATCATCGAAGACGAAGAGCTCAAGGCTCAGTACGCTTCGGCCAAGCCTTACCGCCAGTGGATCGAGAACGTTCGCATCAAACTCGACAGCATCGACGCCAAGGGTTCGGCAGGCGAGTTCTCCGAATCGCTGCTCGACCGTCAGCAAGCCTTCGGTTTCACACAGGAAGACACCAAATTCCTGATGGCCCCGATGGCCACCAACGGCGAAGAAGCCACCGGCTCCATGGGCAACGATTCGCCCCTGGCCGTGCTGTCGGAAAAGAACAAGCCGCTGTACAACTACTTCAAGCAGTTGTTCGCTCAGGTGACCAACCCGCCCATCGACCCCATCCGTGAAGCGGTGGTGATGTCGCTGGTGTCTTTCATTGGTCCCAAGCCCAACCTGCTCGACATCAATGCGGTGAACCCACCCATGCGTTTGGAAGTGTCCCAGCCCGTACTGGACTTCGACGACATGGCTCGCCTGCGCAACATCGAGAAGCACACCGGCGGCAAATTCAAGCCTTACGAAATCGACATCACCTACCCCGCTGCCTGGGGCCATGAGGGTGTCGAGGCGCGTCTGGCCTCACTGTGTGCCGAAGCCGTGGAAGCCATCCAGTCCGGTCACAACATCATGATCGTGACCGACCGCAAGATGGACCGTAACAACATTGCGATCCCTGCGCTGCTGGCCCTGTCGGCCATCCACCACCACCTGGTTCGCAAGGGCCTGCGCACCTCGACCGGTCTGGTTGTGGAAACCGGTACCGCTCGCGAAGTGCACCACTTTGCCGTGTTGGCAGGTTATGGCGCCGAAGCCGTTCACCCTTACCTGGCGATGGAAACCCTGGCCGAGATGGCCAAGGATCTGCCTGGCGAGTTGTCGGCTGACAAGGCCATCTACAACTACATCAAGGCCATCGGCAAGGGTCTCTCGAAGATCATGTCGAAGATGGGCATCAGCACCTACATGTCGTACTGCGGTGCTCAGATCTTCGAAGCCATCGGTCTGAACAAGGAACTGATCGACAAGTACTTCCGTGGCACCCCCACGCAAGTTGGCGGCATTGGCGTGTTCGAAGTGGCTGAAGAAGCCATCCGCAACCACAAGGCTGCGTTCGGTGACGACCCTGTGTTGGCCAACATGCTCGACGCTGGTGGCGAATACGCCTGGCGTACCCGCGGTGAAGAGCATATGTGGACGCCTGACGCGATTGCCAAGCTGCAGCACTCGACCCGTGCTGGCAAGTTCGACACGTACAAGGAGTACGCCCAGATCATCAACGATCAAAGCAAGCGCCACCTGACGCTGCGTGGGCTGTTCGAATTCAAGATCGATCCCGCCAAGGCCATCCCGGTCGAAGAAGTCGAACCCGCCACAGAAATCGTCAAGCGTTTCGCCACTGGCGCCATGTCACTGGGCTCCATCTCAACCGAAGCCCACTCGACCCTGGCTCTGGCCATGAACCGCATCGGCGGCAAGTCCAACACCGGCGAAGGTGGTGAAGACGAGCGCCGTTATCGCGACGAGATGAAGGGTGTCAAGATCAAAGCTGGCACCAAGGTTTCCGACATCGTCGGCGCTTCTCGCATCGAAGCCGACTACGAGATGAAGGAAGGCGACAGCCTGCGCTCCAAGATCAAGCAGGTGGCATCCGGTCGCTTCGGTGTCACCACCGAGTACCTGGTGTCGGCTGACCAGATCCAGATCAAGATGGCTCAGGGCGCCAAGCCCGGTGAGGGCGGTCAATTGCCTGGTGGCAAGGTGTCCGAGTACATCGGCAAGCTGCGTCACTCTGTGCCGGGCGTGGGCCTGATTTCCCCTCCTCCTCACCACGACATCTATTCGATCGAAGATTTGGCTCAACTGATTCACGATCTGAAGAACGTCAACCCCAAGGCTGACATTTCTGTCAAGCTGGTGTCCGAAGTGGGCGTGGGGACCGTGGCTGCCGGTGTGGCGAAGGCCAAGGCTGACCACATCGTGATCGCCGGTCATGACGGCGGGACTGGTGCATCGCCCTGGTCCTCGATCAAGCACTGCGGCACCCCATGGGAGTTGGGTCTGGCTGAAACACAGCAAACCCTGGTGCTGAACCGTCTGCGCGGCCGCGTGCGCGTGCAGACCGACGGCCAGATCAAGACCGGCCGTGACGTGGTGATCGGTGGCCTGCTGGGCGCTGACGAGTTCGGCTTCGCGACCGCACCGCTGGTCGTCGAGGGCTGCATCATGATGCGCAAGTGCCACCTGAACACCTGCCCGGTGGGCGTGGCCACGCAAGACCCTGTTCTGCGCAAGAAGTTCTCTGGCAAGCCTGAGCACGTCGTGAACTACTTCTTCTTCGTCGCCGAAGAAGCTCGTCAGATCATGGCGCAACTGGGTATCCGCAAGTTCGACGAGCTGATCGGCCGTGCTGACCTGCTGGACATGAAGAAGGGCGTCGAGCACTGGAAGGCGCAAGGTCTGGACTTCAGCCGCGTCTTCGCGCTGCCACCTGTGCCGGCCGAGATCCCTCGTCTGCACACCTCCACCCAAGATCACGGCTTGGACAAGGCCCTGGATCTCCGCCTGATCGAAAAGGCCAAGCCCGCCATCGAGCGCGGCGAAGCCGTCAAGTTCATGGAAGTGGCGCGCAACGTGAACCGCACCGTCGGCGCCATGCTGTCGGGTGAATTGATCAAGCACCATCCAGATGGTCTGCCTGATGACACCGTGTTCATCCAGATGGAAGGCACAGGCGGTCAGTCCTTCGGTGCGTTCTTGGCCAAGGGCATCACCATGTACCTGATTGGTGAAGCCAACGACTACACCGGCAAGGGCTTGTCGGGTGGCCGTGTGGTTGTGCGTCCGAGTATCGACTTCCGCGGCAATGCCTCTGACAACATCATCGTCGGCAACACCGTGCTGTACGGTGCCACCAGCGGTGAAGCTTTCTTCCGCGGTGTGGGCGGCGAGCGTTTCGGCGTGCGTCTGTCTGGTGCTACTGCCGTGGTCGAAGGCACGGGTGACCACGGTTGCGAATACATGACCGGCGGTACCGTCGTCGTGTTGGGCAAGACGGGTCGCAACTTCGCCGCTGGCATGTCGGGTGGGATCGCTTACGTCTACGATGAAGACGGCCACTTCGCCAAGCGTGTCAACACCGCCCAGGTGTCGCTGGAGAAAGTCTTGTCTGCCGCAGACCAAGCGGATGCTGGGGTGCCGATGCACAAGGGTCTGGCCGATGAAGCGCTGCTCAAGAAGCTCATTGAAGATCACCACCGCTGGACGGGTTCGCTGCGTGCTCGCGAAATCCTCGACAACTGGTCTACAGCCATGACCAAGTTCGTCAAGGTCTTCCCGCATGAGTACCGCCGCGCCCTGACCGAAATGGGTGCCAAGGAAGAAGCAACGGCCGTGGTTGCCAAGGCCAAGTCCGCCACCAAGGCCAAGGCCTGATCCGGACCTTAGGAGTGAATTGAAATGGGAAAAGTCACTGGCTTTCTGGAATTTGAGCGTCTGGAAGAAGGCTACGAAGCCGTTGAAAAGCGCGTCAAGAACTACAAGGAATTCGTCATCGGTCTGACCCCCGAGCAGTCGAAGATCCAGGGTGCACGCTGTATGGATTGCGGCACGCCGTTTTGCAATAACGGCTGCCCGGTCAACAACATCATCCCCGACTTCAACGATCTGGTTTACCGGGGCGACTGGAAGAACGCGATCGAGGTCTTGCACTCGACCAACAACTTCCCCGACTTCACCGGTCGTGTGTGCCCCGCACCGTGTGAAGCGGCTTGTGTGCTGAACATCAACAACGACCCCGTGGGCATCAAGTCGATCGAACACGCGATCATCGACCGCGCCTGGCAAGAGGGTTGGGTCAAGCCACAGCCTGCGAAGGTCAAGACGGGCAAGAAAGTCGCGGTCGTGGGATCTGGCCCTGCGGGCATGGCCGCGGCTCAGCAACTGGCTCGTGCCGGTCACGATGTGACCGTGTTCGAGAAGAACGACACCATCGGTGGCTTGCTGCGTTTTGGCATTCCTGACTTCAAGTTCGACAAGTCGCACATCGACAGGCGCGTCAAGCAGATGGAAGCCGAAGGCGTGGTCTTCAAGACGAATGTCATCGTCGGCGACATGCCGAAATCGGGTTCTGGTTCAAAGGTCACCAACTGGGCCAAGGAAGCCGTTTCGGCTGAACAGCTGAAGAAGGATTTCGATGCGGTGATTCTGGCGGGTGGTGCCGAGCAATCGCGTGATCTGCCTGTGCCGGGTCGTGACCTCGACGGTATCCATTTCGCCATGGAGTTCTTGCCTCAGCAAAACCGCGTCAACGCGGGGGTGAAGGTCAAGGATCAGATCCGCGCCGACGGCAAGGATGTGATCGTCATCGGTGGTGGTGACACCGGTTCCGATTGCGTCGGAACCTCGAACCGCCACGGCGCCAAGAGCGTGACGCAGTTCGAACTGATGTCCATGCCGCCCGAGCAAGAGAACAAGGACCTGACCTGGCCTTACTGGCCCGTGAAGCTGCGCACCTCTTCCAGCCACGAAGAAGGTTGCGTGCGTGAATTCGCGATCGCCACCAAGGAATTCACCGGCGAGAAGGGCAAGGTCACGGGTTTGAAGACCGTGCACGTCGAGTTCAAGGATGGCAAGTTTGTTGAAATCCCGGGTACCGAGAAGTCCTACAAGGCTGATCTCGTTTTGCTGGCCATGGGCTTCACCAATCCCGTCAACACCTTGCTGGAGGGTTTTGGCGTCGAGAAGGACGGTCGCGGCAATGCCAAGGCCACAACCGACGTTGGTGGCTACAAGACCAACGTGACAGGCGTGTTCGCTGCTGGCGACGTGCGCCGTGGTCAGTCGCTGGTGGTGTGGGCCATCCGTGAAGGCCGTCAAGCTGCGCGTGAAGTGGATGCCTTCTTGATGGGATCTAGCAGTTTGCCTCGTTGATTTAGGGGGCACTTTGTGGTGCGGCCCCGTCGGGTCGCCTGCAAGGCTTTGCTTCTTCCCCTATGATTGGATGGCCGGTGCAATCAGTGCATCGGCCAATTTTTTTGCCCATGCCATCGAATCAGTTTCAACTTCCTGAGTCTGTTTTGCCTTCGCGACTGCCCGACATCATGGTCGAGCTGCGCGGTGTCACCTGTGGTTACGGTGATCGCATCGTTTTGCAGGACATCAACCTGGTGGTTCCCAAAGGCAAGATCGTTGCCTTGATGGGCACATCTGGTGGTGGCAAAACCACCGTTTTGCGTTTGATTGGACGTCAGATTTCCCCGATGTCGGGGCAGGTGTTTCTGGATGGGCGAGATGTGGCTGAGCTTGACGCCAATGGGCTGATGGTCGCTCGACGTCGCATGGGTATGCTGTTTCAGTTCGGCGCTCTGTTCACCGATCTGAGTGTCTTTGAAAACGTGGCCTTTCCGCTTCGCGAACACACGCGGCTGCCTGAGTCGCTGATACGCGATCTGGTTTTGATGAAACTGAACGCCGTAGGCTTGCGCGGGGCGCGTGATCTGATGCCCAGCGAAATCTCAGGTGGCATGGCTCGGCGCGTGGCGCTGGCTCGCGCAATGGCCCTGGATCCTGAATTGATGTTGTATGACGAGCCATTCGCTGGGCTGGATCCCATCTCGATGGGGGTGGCCGCGCGCCTGATTCGTGAACTCAATGACACCATGGGGCTGACCAGCATCATCGTGTCCCACGATGTCGAAGAAACCTTCCTCATCGCAGACCACGTCGTGCTGGTGGCCAACGGTCGAATCGTGGCCCAGGGCACGCCCGTCGAAATGCGGGCCAGCGAAGATCCGCTGGTCAGGCAGTTTGTGCACGCGGCCCCAGATGGCCCGGTCAGATTTCACTACCCGGCGTCCGAGCCGGGAGTCGACTACGGAGTGCGTTGATGCTGAGATACTTGCGCCCTTCCGTGATTGGGCGGGCTGTTCGAATGAAAGTGTCCGATATCGGATACGCCACCCGATTGTTTCTCAAGCTCGTGAGGATGTTTTCCGCCACCTTCCGCCGTGCTCGGCTGGTGGGCGAGCAGATTCACTTTCTGGGTAACCATTCGCTGGCCATCATCGTGGTGTCTGGCCTGTTTGTGGGTTTTGTACTTGGCTTGCAGGGCTACTATATTCTGCAGCGTTACGGCTCCAGCGAGGCCTTGGGGCTGATGGTGGCCCTGTCGTTGGTGCGCGAACTCGGGCCCGTCGTGTCGGCTCTGTTGTTTGCTGGGCGCGCAGGTACTTCGCTGACGGCCGGCATTGGCCTCATGAAAGCGGGCGAGCAATTGGCGGCCATGGAAATGATGGCCGTCGATCCCATCCAACGAGTGCTGGCGCCACGATTCTGGGGTGGTGTGATCGCGATGCCCTTGCTTGCCGCAGTCTTTTCTGCAGTTGGCATCATTGGGGGCTGGGTTGTGGGCGTGGTGATGATCGGCGTCGATCCGGGGGCCTTTTGGTCGCAGATGCAAAGCGGGGTCGAGGTCTGGGCTGACGTCGGCAACGGCTTGATCAAAAGTGTGGTTTTCGGGTTGACCGTGACCTTCATCGCCTTGTTGCAGGGCTACGAGTGCGTGCCCACGCCAGAGGGCGTGTCGCGCGCCACCACGCGAACCGTGGTGATGGCATCGCTGGCTGTTCTGGGCCTGGATTTTGTGTTGACCGCGATGATGTTCTCCATCTGATCGCAAGTGTTTCAAGGAAAAGCAAGCATGCAGCGTTCCAAGCATGATGTATGGGTGGGCTTGTTCGTGATGATCGGCGCCGCCGCGATTTTGTTCCTGGCTCTGCAGGCCGGAAACCTGTTGACCCTGTCGTTTGATTCGGGCTATGTCATTCACGCTCGGTTTGACAACATTGGTGGCCTCAAACCCAAGGCCGCGGTCAAGAGTGCAGGGGTGGTTGTCGGGCGCGTCAAGTCGATTCGTTTTGACAGCAAGACCTATCAAGCGGAGGTCGACATGGCCTTGAATCAAGGGGTGTCGTTTCCTAAGGACACCTCGGCCAAGATCCTGACTGCCGGCTTGCTGGGCGAGCAGTACATTGGCCTGGAGCCTGGCTATGCCGAGACGAATCTGGCGCAAGGCGACACCATCAAATCGACCCAATCGGCGATTGTGCTGGAGAACCTGATTGGTCAGTTCCTCTACAACAAGGCGGCTGAAGGGGCGACTGGGGGTGCGTCCAAATGAGTCAAGGTGTACTCAAGGCTGCACGTCGAAAACTTTGGTGTTCGCTTGCCCTTGTCTTGTTGCTGGCCGGGTGCGCCACCCAACAGAATCCTGACCCATTGGAGCACTGGAACCGCAAGGTGTTTGCGTTCAACGAGGGGCTGGACCGTAAGGTGATGCGTCCGGTGGCCCAGGCTTACCAACGCGTCACGCCAGATTTTTTCCGTACGGGCGTGTCCAACTTTTTTGGCAACGTCAAAGACATCTGGTCGACGACCAACATGTTTCTGGAGGGGCGCTTTGCTGATGGCACCGTCGGCATCATGCGCGTGGGGGTGAACACCACTTTGGGATTGGCGGGCGTGCTTGACATTGCTACTCCGATGCGTTTGTATCGCAACAACGGCGATTTTGGTCAGACGCTCGGCGTTTGGGGGATGGGCCCGGGGGCTTACATTGTGTGGCCGGTTTTTGGCTCTTCGACCCTGCGTGACTCTTTAGGCTTGCCTGCCGATTTGTATTTTTCGCCCACGACCTTGTCCCACAATGCGGCAGGCAACAACCGTTTGCGTGTGCTCAACGCCGTCAATTTGCGCGCAGCCTATCTGAGTGCCACCAATTTGTTGGACGATGTGGCGCTTGACCCGTATTCCTTTGTTCGCGATGCGTATTTGCAGCGCAGGCAAAATCTGATTTACAACGGTGATCCCCCGTCAGAGGACGACGACGCCCGGCCATATCCGTCTGATAACGAGGGCGGTGGGCCTCAGTGAAGGCTGTCGGTCCACCGATTCCCCCCTTGATGCGTTGAAGTGTCAACGGCCCGGGATATCGGGGCGAGGCGACCCAAAAGGAGCTAGATTGTGAAGACTTTGAAATGGACTTTGGTGACCGCAGCGTTGATGGGGGCCACGGTGTCCGCGCCCCTGTGGGCGGCCGATCAGGCCGTTCCAGCTGCGGTCGTGGTACCAGCCAATGCGCCTGCTGATGTGTTTGTGAAGGCCATCACGAATGATGTGTTTGCCACCGTCCGCGGCGACAAAGCGATTCAGGCTGGCGATCTGCGCAAGGTGATCGCCGTCATCGATGCCAAGATTCTGCCTCATGTCGATTTTGAGCGCATGACGGCTTCTGCGGTGGGCAGAAGCTGGCGCCAGGCCACGCCGGAGCAGCGTAAGCGCCTGCAAGATGAGTTCAAGAACCTGCTGCTTTACACCTACGCAGGTGCCGCTGCTCAAATCAAGGATCAAACCGTCGAGTACCGCCCTTTGCGTGCCCGTCCTGACGACACCGAGGTGGTGGTGCGTTCAATCGTGCGTGGCCAGGGTGACCCGATTCAGATCGACTACCGCATGGAAAAAGTGGGATCGACCTGGAAGGTCTACGATGTCAACGTGCTGGGGGCTTGGCTGGTGCAAACCTATCAAAGCAGCTTCGCGCAGGAAGTGTCTGCTTCCGGCATCGATGGCCTGATCAACAAATTGGTTGAGCGCAACAAGCAACTGGCTGCGAAGAAGGCGGGTTGACGATGTTGATGTTGCCGGCGGTCATCACCCACCCCGAAGTGCCGGCGGTCTTGCGCCTGTTTCGTGAAACCCTCGAAAAAGCGGCGGCGCAAGGCAACACCGACGCGGCGATGCTGACGGTGGATGGCTCGGCTCTAAAGCAGTTTGATTCAAGTGCGTTGGCTGTGCTGCTGGAGTGTCAGCGCATGGCGCGTGCCAGGGGCCGCGCTTTCGCGGTGCAATCGTTGCCCCCCAAGCTGACCGAGTTGGCCCGCTTGTACGGGGTCGATGGCTTGCTGCAGTCGGCCTGATCAGCCCTCTTCAGCCCGAGCAAAGCCGTCTCGCGCGACCAAGGCGCTGGCAGCCGGCGGGCCCCAGGTGCCAGCCGCGTAAGGGCGCAGGCTTTGGGAGTCGTGGCGCCAGGCATCCAGAATCGGTTCGACCCAGCGCCACGCTTGTTCTTGCTCATCTGAGCGCACGAACAAGTTCAGTCTGCCCGCTAAGGCATCGAGCAACATCCGTTCGTATGCGCCCACGCGATCCGTGGGAAAGGCTTTGTCAAAGTCCAAATCCAGGGACACGCTCGACAAGGTCTCCGGCTCCGGTTGGCTCATCACACTTGAAATGGCGCCCTTCGCAGCCAACAGGTGCAACTCCAGCCCATCGTCGGGCTGCAGCTTGATCACCAGCTTGTTGGGCGCGTGCGCGCCCGGAAAGATGGGGTGCGGGGTGGGCCGGAAGTTCACCACGATCTCGGCATGTCGGTCGGCCATGCGCTTGCCGGTACGCAGGTAAAACGGCACGCCAGCCCAACGCCAGTTCTGGACCTCACAGCGCAAGGCCACAAACGTTTCGGTATGGCTGCCCATGGGCACCTTGTCTTCCTCTTGGTAACCCTTGACCGCTTGGCCATCAATCACGCCATGGCGATACTGGCCCCGCACCACATCCCGTGCCACTGAATGGGCGTCAAAGGGCTTGAGTGACTTGAGCACCTTGAGTTTTTCATCGCGGATGGCATCGGCGTCGGCACTGGGCGGCGGCTCCATGGCCACCATGGTGAGGAGTTGCAGGGCATGGTTCTGAATCATGTCCCGCAGGGCCCCGGTTCGATCGTAAAAATCACCCCGAGTGCCCACCCCCAGGCTTTCTGCCAGGGTGATCTGGATGTTGGCGATGCTTTCTCGGCGCCACAAGGGCTCGAACAAGATGTTGCCAAATCGCAAGGCCATCAAATTTTGAACCGACGGCTTGCCCAGGTAGTGATCGATGCGCAGGGCTTGTTGTTCGGTGAACACCGAGCCCACTGCGCGATTGATGGTTTGGGCACTGGCCAGATCGTGCCCCAAGGGCTTTTCCAGAACGACCCGAATCTTGTCATGGTTCAGGCCGCTCGCGCCCAGCTGTTGGCAGATCGTGGGAAACAGGTGCGGACTGGTGGCCAAGTACATCACCGTGGTGTCCACCTGGCGCTGGTTCAGCCAGCCTTTGAGCTTGTCGTAGTCGGCCGCGATCGACAGATCCATCCGCAGGTAATGGATCTGCTGGGCAAATTGCTCGAATTCGTCGGCCGTGGGGCGCTTGGCACTTTCAGCCTCCTGCAGCCGCTCCTGCAACCACGCACGGTAGCGGACGTCATCCCAATCGTCGCGTGCCACGGCCAGGATGCGGCCCTCACGCGGGAGCTTGCCATGGCGCCAAGCCTGGAAGAGGGCGGGCATCAGCTTGCGCCAGGTCAGGTCACCTGTGCCACCGAAGAAGACGAGTTCAAATGACATGAAAGACGGGCCAGAGCCGAAATCAGCGTTGAGGCTGTAAGTTATCCAGTATGCATCGTCGGTTTGTCACCGAAATGCATAGAAAATAAAGGAAAGATCCAATTATTGTGGTCGCAGAACTTTGAAAAAGACATGGGTACACAACTTGATCAGCTAAAGACAATGACCACGGTGGTGGCTGACACCGGTGACTTCAAGCAACTGGCGCAGTTCAAACCGCAGGATGCGACGACCAATCCATCCCTGATTTTGAAGGCCGTGCAGAAGCCCGAGTACGCTCCGCTTCTCGCCGAGGTCGTGTCAGCGTATCGCCAAGCGTCCTCGGCAGAGATCGTCGATCAGGTGTTGGTGCGTTTTGGTCTGGAAATCCTCAAAGTCGTTCCGGGGCGGGTGTCGACCGAAGTCGATGCGCGACTGAGTTTTGACACCCAGGCCACGGTGGCCCGCGCGCGCAGCATCATGGCCTTGTACGAAGCGGCGGGCGTGGCCCGTGAACGGGTCTTGATCAAGGTCGCGGCCACCTGGGAGGGCATTCAGGCCGCACGGGTTCTGGAGCAAGAGGGCATTCGCTGCAATCTGACCCTGTTGTTCGCTTTTGCCCAGGCACAGGCGTGTGGCGACGCAGGTGTGCGATTGATTTCACCCTTTGTGGGCCGCATCTACGACTGGTACAAAAAGTCAGCGGGCTCGCAATGGGATGAAGGCGCCAACGCCGGGTTGAACGACCCGGGGGTCAAATCGGTGACTCGCATCTATCAGTACTACAAACAGCATGGCATCACGACCGAAGTGATGGGAGCCAGTTTCCGCAACGTCGGGCAAATTCTGGCCTTGGCTGGGTGCGATTTGCTGACCATCAGCCCTGAATTGTTGGCACAGCTGCAGGCTACTGATGCGCAAGCGCATCCAGTCCAGCGGCATCTGCAGGCACCTTCGTCAGTCCAGGCCAAGCCTGCCCCTTTGGGGGAAGCGGCCTTCCGTTATGCCCTGAATGAAGATGCCATGGCGACTGAGAAGCTGGCTGAGGGCATTCGAGCCTTCGCGGCGGACGCCATCAAGTTGGACGCGATGATCGAGGCCCTGCGCTGAACGGATGGGGCATGACTGAACTTCGATGCGATCAGACCGTGGCCTGGAGTGCTCTGCAAGGGCATTGGCAGGCCCACGGCCGTGATCTTGACTTGCGAACCTTGTTCCATGCCGATCCTGATCGGGTGAACCGGCTGACCATCCAGGCGCCAGAAGTCTTGGGGGATCTGTCTCGCTGCAAGTGGGACGTGGCGACCACCCGCCATCTGTTTGATCTGGCGCGTGAGTGTCAGATCGAGGCGCGGCGCGATGCCATGTTGCGCGGCGAGGTGATCAACCTCAGTGAAGGGCGTGAGGTCTTGCATACGGCGTTGCGTGCGCCCAAGGGGCAGGCGCCACACAGCGATCAGGTTCATGCGGTACTCGACCAGATGCTGGCCTTCGTCGAACGCGTTCGCGCGACGGCAGGCGGTAGCCAAAGCGGTGACATCCATGATGTGGTGAACATCGGCATTGGCGGCTCCGATCTGGGGCCACAGATGGTGGTGGCGGCGCTTGATCCTTTTGTGCATCCGCGCCTGCGCTTTCATTTTGTCTCCAACGTCGACGGGCACGATCTGGCTGAGGTGCTGCGACGCGTGGATGCGAAGCACACCTTGTTCATCGTGGCTTCCAAAACCTTCACGACGCTCGAAACCATGGCGAATGCGCATGTGGCCAAGCGATGGTTTCTGGAGCAAGGTGGGCAGGATATCGCCCGTCATTTCGTGGCCACGACGACCAATGTACAGGCTGCCGCCGAGTTCGGGGTGACGACAACCTTCGGCTTCTGGGATTGGGTCGGTGGGCGATATTCGATGTGGTCTTCGATCGGCTTGCCGATTGCGCTGGCGCTGGGGGCCGAGCATTTCCGTTCGATGTTGGCGGGGGCCCATGACATGGATGGGCACTTTGCTTCGGCACCGCTGGAGCGCAATCTGCCCGTCTGCCTGGGGCTGCTGGATCTTTGGTATCGAAACTTCCACGGGTATGCCAGCCGATGCGTGGCGCCGTATCACCACGGTTTGCGCCGATTGCCGACCTATCTGCAGCAACTGGTGATGGAAAGCAATGGCAAAGGGGTGGATGCGCACGGCGCCGAATTGAACTGTTCGACATCGGCCGTGGTGTGGGGTGAGCCGGGCACCAATGCCCAGCATGCATTTTTCCAGATGATCCATCAGGGCACCGATGTCATTCCGGTCGATTTCATCCTGATCAAGCGTCCCACCTTCTCGGAGGAGGCCTGGTTGTCGCCCGCTTTGCGTACGATGCTGGAGAAGCAACATGCCATCCTGCTTGCGAACGGTTTGGCCCAGGCTCAGGCGCTGATGTGGGGCAAGACGACGGACGAAGCCGAGCGCGAGCCGCGTCCGTCAACGGCCAGCAAAACAGTGCCTGCTCGGGAACTGGCGTTGCAGCGAACCTTTCCGGGCAATCGTCCCAGCTTGACCTTGTTGCTCGATGAGCTCACCCCGAAGGCTTTGGGAGCGCTGGTCGCTTTGTACGAGCATCGGACCTTTGTGACCGGTGCGCTGTGGGGCATCAATTCGTTTGACCAGTGGGGTGTCGAGTTGGGCAAGGTTCTGTGTCAGGAGGTGTCGTCGCGGATGCAGGGCGGTGAGCTGCAGGGCATGGATGCGGCCACCACGGCCATGCTGCAGCGCTTGCGCTGACCGTGTCCAAAGGCGAAGGGGGCGCGAGTGACCGAGGCAATCGTCTTTGATTTTGGCGGGGTGTTGTTCAATTGGCAGCCAGCGGTTCTATTGCAAACGCTTCTGCCCCATCGAATTCAAAGTGGAGATCAGGCGGCGGCCTGGACCGAGCGAGTTTTTCAGTCCTTTGTACCCGGCGCAGATTGGTCGGAGTTTGACCGTGGCGTGTTGTCGGCAGGAGAGACCTGCCAGCGAATCGCGACCAGAACCGGCTTGCCTGCAGAGGAAATCCAGCTTGTCATGGAGGCGATTCCTCGGCATTTGGCCCCGATCCAACCAACGGTTGACTGGCTACAGCGCCTCGCTCAGCAAGGGGTGCCGCTGTATTTTCTGTCCAATATGCCGCGCCCGTATGCCGAACACCTGCTGGCGCATCACCCGTTTTTGAAGACGTTTCAAGCGGGCGTGTTCTCGTGCGATGTGCAACAGGTCAAGCCCGATGCTGCCATTTTTCAGACCACCGCACAGCGCCTGGGCCTGGATGTGTCGCGAACGGTTTTCATCGACGATCATCCGCGCAATGTAGAAACAGCCTGCGCACTGGGGTGGCGAGCTGTTCAGTTTGATTCGGCCCCAGGGTGTGAAGGGGCCTTGCGCGAACGTGGGTGGCTGCCTACGCCTCAGCTTCGCTGAGGGTCTTGCGCATCTTCTTCATCGCGGCCACTTCGATCTGACGGATGCGCTCGGCGCTGACGCCGAACTCAGCGGCCAGATCGTGCAGGGTCATGCCGCCCGAGCCATCGTCGTTGACCTTGAGCCAACGCTCTTCGACGATGCGGCGGCTGCGGTCATCCAATTGGGACAGAGCCTGCGTGATGCCGTCGCTGGCAAGCCAATCGCGTCGATGGGCGTCGATCACCCGGGTCGGTTCATGGCGGTCGTCGGCCAAGTAGGCGACCGGTGCCATGCTCGAATCGTGGTCGTCGTCAAGCGGCGAATCGAGGGCCACGTCGCCACCAGCCAGGCGCGTTTCCATTTCGATCACGTCTTCAGGACGGACGTCCAGTTCTTGCGCGACCCGCTGGATTTCTGACTCGCTGAACCCCGAGCGGGTCACTTGCGAATCATCCGCCTCAGCCTTGAACTGGTGTTTCAGTGACCGCAGATTGAAGAACAACTTGCGTTGTGCTTTGGTGGTGGCCACCTTGACCATGCGCCAGTTGCGCAGGATGTATTCGTGGATCTCTGCCTTGATCCAATGCAGGGCATAGCTGACCAACCGAACCCCTTGGTCCGGATCGAAGCGCTTGACGGCCTTCATCAAACCGACGTTGCCTTCCTGGATCAGGTCGCCTTGTGGCAATCCGTATCCCACGTATTGGCGCGAGATCGAGACCACCAGACGCAGGTGAGACAGAACCAGCTTTCCGGCGGCTTGCAAGTCTTGCTGATCGCGCAAGCGGCGGGCCAGGGCCTGCTCTTCGTCGGCCTCCAGCATGGGAATGGCTTGAACAGCGCGCACGTAAGCGTCGAGGTTGCCCAGCGAGGGCACGACGCTCCAGGGGTCACGCACGGTCAAAGCAGCGGTTGATGTCATGGTCGGAATCCTTTCGGGTTCGGCTTTCCAAACAATACTAGCACTCAATGAGTTTGAGTGCTAACCGGAAGAAAGTTCCCGGATGGCCGCCATGTCTTCGCAGGTGAGGCCGCCCGGTTGATTTTCGAGTTTGTTGATCAAAGCCAGCAATTGCTGACGGGTTTGCCCCAGACGGTGCACAAAGGCGTCCACTTCGGCCACCTTGCGCTGCAAACCCACGACCAGTGCCTCTGTTTGCCAAGTGGATTCGGCGGAGGGGGGCAGGATGCTTTTGATTTCGTCCAGCGAAAAACCCAACTGCTGGCCAAAACGCACCACATGCAAGATCGTCGCGGCGTGTGGATCGTAATGCCGGTAGCCATTGGCTTGCCGAAGGGACGAAATCAGCCCGCTGGCTTCATAGAAGCGGATGCTCGAGGCCGTGAGCCCGGTGAGTTTGGCCAATTCGCCGATTTTCATGGTCGGGGTGCCTGGGGCGAGTGAAAGGGCTTGACATTAAACTTAACTTTAAGCTTAACATTTTTGATCGAAGCATGTCCAGCGATCAGGAGTACGCAATGACCCGTTCTAGTTTGTTTACCCCATTGGCCTTGGCCAATGGCAGCCAGGTGGCCAACCGAATCGCCAAAGCAGCGATGGAGGAGGGCCTGGGGGACGCCCAGCACGCGCCGTCGGACGAGCTGATCCGGCTCTACGGCCGTTGGGCGGCTGGCGGGGCAGGCATGCTGATTTCCGGCAATGTGATGATCGACCGGCGCGCGATGACCGGCCCGGGAGGCTTGGTGCTGGAGGACGACAGCACGTTGCTGCGATTCTCGCAATGGGCTCAGGTCGGGCGAAGCCATGGGGCACAGTTCTGGATGCAGATCAACCATCCAGGCCGGCAGGTGTTCGCCGACATGGGGCAGCCTGCCTGGGCGCCGTCGCAGGTCCCTTTGCAAATGGGGGCGATGTCTCGCATGTTTGCCCCTCCGCGGGAAATGACGGAATCGCAGGTTCAAGAAGTGATTGAGCGATTTGTCCGGGCGGCCACCTTGGCTGAGCGGGCGGGATTCAATGGCGTCGAAATTCATGCCGCGCACGGCTATTTGCTGAGTCAGTTCTTGTCGCCCTTGAGCAATCGGCGTCAGGACCAGTGGGGCGGTTCGCTTGCCAATCGCGCACGGCTGCTGCTGGACGTGGTTCGCCAGGTGCGCAAAGCAGTTTCGCCCAACTTTGGCGTGGCTGTGAAACTCAACTCGGCTGATTTTCAACGCGGCGGCTTCGACGTGGACGACGCCAAACAGGTGGTCGGCTGGCTCAATGAGCTGAACGTCGATTTCGTTGAATTGTCGGGCGGCAGTTACGAAGCGCCAGCCATGCAGGGGCAGACGCGGGACGAACGTACGCTGGCGCGCGAAGCCTACTTTTTGGATTTCGCAGCGCAGGTGGCGACCATGGCTCGCATGCCCTTGATGGTGACCGGGGGGATCCGCCGATTGGCCGTGGCCGAGCAAGTCATGACCAGCGGGGTGGCCTTGGTGGGGGTGGCGACGGCCTTGGCCTTGCGACCCGATTTGCCACGGGCCTGGGCCGAGGGCCAAGATCCGGCGCCCGAATTGCCGCCCATTGGGTGGCAGAACAAGGCCTTGCGAGCCCTGGCGACCATGGCCCTGGTGCGGCGCAATTTGCATCGCCTGGGACGCGGTCATGCCCCCAGTGCGACCTTGTCTCCCGCTTGGACGGTGCTGGTAGACCGTTGGCAGGCCAGAAGGAAAACCAGCCAGTACCGGCGCCGGATGGCTGTTCTGCAAGCGACGGCTGAGTCTGCGGCAGCCGGCCGAGGCTTGTCAGCTCAGTGACACACCGGTGTTTTCGAGTGCCGTGAGCAAACTCACGGGTGTGGCCGTGCTGATGGACAACGTGCCCTGAGCCAGGTTGTTGAACCCAACGGCGGCCTGAGCCACCACGTTTTGCAGGCTGACGGTGCTCAGGCCCATGTCAGTCGTGGCAGCGGCCACGACCAGGGTGCCCGAGACGATCCGAAAGCCGTGGGTTGTGAGAGAGCCGTCGGCGGCGATACGCCGACAGGTGACCCAGCTTTCACCCGCCAAGGCGCCGCCGGGTTGCAGGTCAAAGGCTCGGGCGCTTTCTCTCAGGGGGTCGTTCAGTCGGACAGTGAGCGACAGCGCACCGATCCAGGTTTCAGTGCCTACCAGGCGAGAAGAGCTGACCTGAAGCGACAACACCGGGCCGAAGCCGGCTGGCGAGCCAGGATTGCGCACGGCTTGGATCAGACTCATATGGCTTGGGATGTCGAACATGCCGCCCATCACAGGGAAATTGCCGCCGTTCAGATTGCGGATGGTGAAGCCTGCGCCAGTGTCGCCTGTGCTCCCGGCTTGAGCCGTGCTGCGGTCAATGGCTTGAGCGGTAGCGCTGGAGTTGCTGCCGCTACTGCCTTCAGCCCCACCACAGCCTTGCAAGAACAGCGCCGCAGCGGGTGCACCCAGCATCAGGGTTCGTCGTTGAGGATTCATGGTACTTGACCTTTGGCGCTTCAGTTCAGGGTGTTGCCGGCAGCTGCGGCGCCGAGGATGCTGGTGACGCCCGCGGAAGCGCGCCAGCCGTTGAATTCACCCGCCAGTTCGTTGTCTTCGAACTGCCAGCCCCAGGAACAACCCAGTTGCCGGCACATCCGAAGAACGTCTCGCACGTAACGCTGGCGGGCCAGTTCATGCCCGCTTTGCCTGACCGGTGGCAGGCTCAGCGTCAGGGTGCCGACACCGGCAGCCGCACTGAGCGAGGTGTTCGGTAGCGCGTTGCCTGGCAGGTTGAAGGTGATGGCTTTTTGTCCTGCCGTCAAAGGCACGGTGAATGCCTGGCCATCCAGTGGCGTGCCGGTGCCCGAGCAGACCAACGTGACCAGGTTCGTGAAGGGCCAGGCGCCCGCGTTGGGGCCGCACTCGACCCGAAAACCGTTGGCATCCAGTTGGCCCAGGGTGAGGGTGACGCGGTTCGATTCGATCGTCAACGCAGTGATCGTTCGATGGGGATCGTGGCTGTCGACCAAGGTGGCGACAGACTGGCGCGGGTTGACCGTGCCGAACTCACCCAGGAAGAGGGGGACGCCAAACTGCTTGTGGAAGTCGGGCAGGGGGTTGCTGCGGCCCTGGTTCTGGTAGTAGGCGTCGTTGCGAAAATGACTGATGAGGCTGAGATAGCTGGTGAAATCCTGGCTCAGGTTGACGGTGCTGCGCTGGGTGGGATCTGGGTTGTAGTAATCCCATCGGCGGCAATGAACAAAGGCACTGTCGGCGTACAGCGTGCCAACCGACTCGTAGGTGTCC
>JAGWLR010000148.1 GCA_028864885.1 Burkholderiales bacterium
ATCGTTCAACCAGAGATGACAACTCAGAGACCGTGGAGTCGTCAGCCTTCCAGCTTTTGATCAGTTCAGCCAATGCGCGAACTTCTTTGTCCCTAGACGTTTTTTGGATGGAAACAGCTAGTTCGTCAAGAGTCATAACGCGTAACGTATGGTTCGGTGGAGGTTCGAAGAGAGCCTAACGCCCTGGTTAACCGGCGCCGGAGCACGAAGTGCGGAGGGTACCGACATGGGCCATGAAAATGCCGAAGGCATGGCCCATGTTGGCGTCCGCGTTGAACCCCCAGTTAGGCTGGGGCGCGTAGTGGAACGGCGTTGCAGCTGACTTGTCCTGCAATTTTAGGTTTTGCACTTGGTCCTCGAATCTATGTTGGGGAGCGAAGCCACGGTAGTAGTTAGAGCTTGCCGTCGATTGGATACCCATGGCTCTGAAGGGCCTGTAAGAGATCTGCAGCGTCAATCTCAGAAGGGATGGCAACGACAATCGAGGTGCCTTTTTTAGAGAGAAATTCGGCAGCTAAAGACGTGGCCCCCTTCTTCACGCTGTAGATAAAGACGTTCTGGAGGTCTGACTTGGAAATGCCCTCTCGAGCTCTTGCATGAGAAACGACCACTCTATCGGTGTAGATCCAGACATTTCTTTTGGTGATTCGATCTAGGGTCGTGGCCAATGGCCACGCGATTGCTACAAAGATCAATGGAGCGAAAAGAGATGCAGCACTGGGAATGTGGAATCCATTTATCAAGAAGACGAAACCCTCAAGTATGAGGATCATGTAGATCAGCTTCTTTGGGAGTGGTCGAGCGCCAAATTTGGGTCTTAGACCTTGCCCTGCTCGCGGTTCAGCCCATGCTGCTATGGCACCGTTTTCCAGGCTCAGTTCGCCAATGGTTTGAAGAATTTGCAAGATTTGTTCCTGGGGTATTTGCTGACTAACAGATGTTAACGGTGGCTGTTTGAAGAAGGCCTAACGCCCTGGTTAACCGGCGCTGGAGCACGAAGTGCGGAGGGTACCGACATGGGCCATGAAAATGCCGAAGGCATGGCCCATGTTGGCGTCCGCGTTGAACCCACAGTTAGGCTGGGGAGCGTATGAACGGTATTTCACTTTCTTGGATTACGGAACAACGGCTCAGAAGGCTGCCGATCAAGTGGCAGGCCTAGGGGGCGAAATGGCTTTCTTGGTGCTTGGGTGCAATGTTGCCCAGAGCCCCAGCCCACCCAGGGCAAACCAATAAACTAGGCCAGCAAATAAATTTGTTGTGGCTTTGGGGGGATTGAACAGAATCACTAGTGGCAGTGCGAAATGAAGTGCAAACATGCCAATTGCACTTTTCCATGCCCAAGCGCTGAGCTGAATGGCGAGAGCGCCCATTGCAAGATACATGAACAGGATGTACGCCACAAATCCGTAGACGATCAGAGAACGTGGGTTGATTTCAGCTGCTTCCCAAGCAATGAGGCCATAGTTGAGTATCGCGATAAATTGGTACATCGAAACCAACCTCACTCGGTCACTGTCGTGACGAAAAACCCAATAGCAGACAGCGAGGATGAGTAAGCCGAAGACAGTGGGTGCAAGAACTACGAGAGTGGATGTCATGGTTTGAGTTGTAGGGGTGAGTCGTGTATCTACGAAAGCCTAACGCCTTGGTTAACCGGCGCCGGAGCGCGAAGCGCGCAGGGCACCAACATAGGCCATCAAAATCGCGGAGCGATGGCCTATGTTGGCGTCCGCGTTGAACCCCCAGTTAGGGTTTCAGGCCCCGCGCCGCGACGCCCATTGTGCAAAAGAAACTGGCTGCGTTGATGTGGCAAGGTGGGAAGTGGCGCCGCCAAAGACCGGACAGTCAATGGCGCGTAATGCCCGACAGTTAGGGTGGTCAAGGGTGACGTCATTGGCACTGGTGAATCGACAGCAATCGATATCCCGTTTGAGAGATTGAGCAAGACGACGTACCCGCGGCGGCGCCGTTCCCATGGACATATTAATGGAGTACGGCGTGACGCAGCAAGACAAGCCCAAGAGGAGGGGCCCCCGGCTGGAGGTGACAAATCCCAATGCGGCGGGAATCGACATTGGAAGTGCATCGCACTACGTGGCGGTGCCAGCCGATAGGGACGACGAACCGGTGAGAGAGTTCAAGAGCTTCACCGTGGACGTTCACAAGCTGGCCGATTGGCTTGATGCTTGCGGCGTAGACACGGTGGCGATGGAATCGACCGGCGTGTACTGGATTCCTGTGTACGAGATTTTGGAGCGCAGAGGCTTCACGGTGTTGCTGGTCAATGCTAGGCACGTCAAGAACGTGGCCGGTCGCAAGTCGGATGTGCTGGATTGCCAATGGCTGCAGCAATTGCACAGCTATGGCCTGCTGCGAGGAGCGTTCCGTCCTGCCGATCAAGTGTGTGTGTTGCGCTCGCTGAGCCGCCAGCGTGCCATGTTGCTACGCCTGCAAGCCAGGCACATTCAGCACATGCAAAAGGCGCTGGTGCAGATGAACATTCAACTAGCCAACGTGATCTCTGATGTGGTGGGTGAGACGGGTCAGAAGATCCTGCGGGCGATCGTTGCCGGCGAGCGCGATCCATACGCCTTGGCGGGCATGAAGAATGTGCGCATCAAGGCCAGCGAAGAAGAGATCGCGCAGAGCCTACGCGGCAACTGGCGCGCCGAGCATGTGTTTGCGCTCAAGCAAGCCTTGGAGTTGTTTGATTTTTATGCCGAGCGGGTTGCCGACTGCGACGCATTGATTGAGCAGCAAATGATCGAGTTGCACCAGAGTGACCGTTTGCCGGGCAAGGCCCGCAAGAAGAGCAACCGCAACAATCCCAAGTTTGATGTACGCACGCGGCTGTATCAGATGTGTGGAGTGGATCTAACGCGCATAGATGGCATTGATGTGTGCACGGCCATGACGGTGCTGTCGGAGGTTGGGGTGGATATGAGCAAGTTCCCGACGGTCAAGCACTTTGCTGCCTGGCTGGGGTTGTGCCCTGGCACGAAGATATCTGGCGGCAAGGTGCTGGGCAGCAAGACCCAAAAATGTGCCAACAAGACAGCGCAGGCATTACGCCAGGCTGCCTCGTGTTTGAAGAACAGCCAGTCGGCCTTGGGTGCCTATTACAGGCGCATGTGCGCCAAGATGGACAAGCCCAAGGCGATCACAGCTGCGGCGCACAAGCTGGCCAGGCTGATCTACTCGATGATCACCAAGGGCGAGGAATACGTGGACCAGGGGCAGGCGTACTACGAAGAGCGCTACCGCCAGCGCGTAGAAATCAATTTGCGGCGCAAGGCGGAGATGCTGGGCTTGCGCCTTGTGCCGATGGAGGCTGTATGAAACACCCCTTGCGAATCAATCACTTAGGGTGTGTTTCTTGAGAGGCTGGGGCGCGTAGACACGTTACGGTTGCATTTTGCGTTTATGTGAGGCCGAACGTTAAAGCCTTGATGCTATTTCACCTCTGCTAGGTTGGATTTCTGAATTTTGTCTAAGGTTTCGTAGTAGCGTCTGGCTGCTTCGGTCGTCCCGAGGCTATTGCCGGGACCACAGTACCAATCCCAATTTCCGTCCATTGGAATCATCATCTTTGAATGTAGATCCAGTGCCCAGTTAACAGCCTCTTGCCATTCACGTCCTTTACGCAATTGTGCGTTGGGGAAGATGCCCCCTTCGAGCATTGCATTCCATTGCAAACTTGTTTGAGAGCTTTTGGCGCATAGGCTCCTGATTAGCATAAGCCCGACCCTTCCTCGCGCATTCATTAGGCGACTAGCTTGGGGATCTGGAGAGGCCAATTTCCAGGAAAAGAAATAGTAAAGAGGGAATTCTGGTGGAAATGGGAATTGATATTCCGTTTTGCCTCGAAGCCAGAAAAAGTCTTGCTCATCCTCTTCGCGGTTCATTAGCGGGACTTGTCCGCCATGTCGGGCGTCGGGAAACAGCGCTAGCATTAGTTCGTCATATCGCTTTCCCGCGTTGAGGCGATCTAGGTAGGCGACACGTTCTGTTTGTTGAAGCACCCCGAAAGTACCCAGGGACTTTCTCTGGAAGTTTGTTGCGCACCCATTCATGAAGAGGGTTATCAGCAGTGTTGTGATCCAAAGTTTCATAAGATTTAGCGAAGCGATTCGCTTGTGTGCGGGAAAAGCCTAACTGCAATATAGGGATCAAGTCGATGGAATGTCAGTGATTAGGGATCATGTCCATGATCCCTAACTCGAAAGTGCCCTCAAGCCTGGAGGTCGCATGGACATTGGCTTGCAGGCCATATGTCCGAATT
>JAGWLR010000057.1 GCA_028864885.1 Burkholderiales bacterium
CTGAGCTTTTCCAGGCTCGCAGCCCAGGCCAGCACCTGCTGTTTGTCAAACCCGTCGGCGGCCACCACGGTCTGTACCGTGGGCTTGCCCTCGGTGAGCGTGCCAGTCTTGTCTACCACCAGGGTATCGACCTTTTCCATCAACTCCAGGGCTTCGGCATCCTTGATGAGCACGCCTTCTTTGGCCCCGCGCCCCACACCCACGATGATGGACACGGGCGTGGCCAGACCCAGCGCACAGGGGCAGGCAATGATCAACACCGAAACAGCGACCAGCAGCGCGTTGGCCAGCGCAGGAGCAGGCCCGAATGCCGCCCAGACCAGCGCGGCCACCAGGGCAATGGCCAGCACCGACAGCACAAACCAGCCAGAGACCTGATCGGCCAGCTTCTGGATGGGCGCACGTGAACGCCCCGCTTCGGCCACCATCTGAACGATGCGGGCCAGCAGCGTCTCAGACCCGACACGCTCGGCCCGCATGGTGAACGAGCCAGTCTGGTTGACCGTGGCCCCCGTGACCTTGCTGCCCGGCACCTTCTCGGCAGGAATGGGCTCGCCCGTGATCATGGACTCGTCGATGCTGGACTTGCCATCCAGCACCACCCCGTCCACCGGCACCTTGCTACCCGGCTTGACCCGCAGGGTGTCACCCACCACCACTTGCTCCAGCGGCACCTCGGCCTCCACGCCATCTGCACCGATGCGGATGGCCGTGTTGGCCGCCAGACCCAGCAGATCCTTGATGGCGGAGTTGGTGCGCGAGCGAGCGCGCAACTCCAGCACCTGCCCCAGCAGGACCAGGGTCACGATCACAGCCGCAGCCTCAAAGTACAGCGGCAGGCCGTGCTCGGTCAAAAAGGCTTGAGGCAACGACTCGGGCAACAAGATGGCATAGACGCTGAACAGGTAGGCCGCCCCGATGCCAATCGCAATCAGGCTGAACATATTGAGCTGCCACGTGACGAACGAGCGCCAGCCACGTGCAAAGAAGGGCCAACCAGCCCACAGCACCACAGGCGTGGCCAGCAAGGCTTGCACACATTGAGACCAACTGACCTTGAGCAGATGCGGCCAGCCCAACTGCATCGCCAGGCCATCAACCACCTCGTCAACCCAGGCAGCCAGATTAAACGGGAAGAACTCGTGCATCGCCATCATCAGCAAGGGCACGGTCAGGACCAGCGAGAACCAGAAGCGCTGCGTCATCGAGCGCAACTCGGGGTTGTCTTCTTCGCCCACGGTTGGCAGCAAGGGCTCCAGATTCATGCCGCAGATCGGGCAATTGCCGGGGTGATCCAGGCGGATCTGGGGATGCATCGGGCAGGTGTAGACCGTGCCTGGTGCCACAGCGGTGACGGGGCCACTCGACGCACCTGGCGCAGTTGGCGCATGGTGGTGCGCATGGCCTTGCGCAGAACTCGGCTTTGGCTCAATGTACCGCTGCGGCTCTTTGCTGAATTTACCCAGGCAGTTGCTGCTGCAAAAGTAATACGGTCTGCCCGCGTATTCCTGCTTGTGCGGTGAGGCCGTCGTGACGGACATGCCGCACACCGGATCGGTCAACGCCTGATTTGCCGTCGCAGGTGCAACCGATGCCACAGCAGCGTGATCGTGATCGCAGCCTTCGTGCGCCGATCCGTGCTGATGCTCACCGTGCTCACCATGTTGATGGCCCTCGTGGCCGTGAGCCGCGTCCCCCCCGTGGTGATGGTGTGCATGGGGATCGGAGGGCTCTTTGCTGGTGGGTTGCTCGGACGTCATCGTGATTCCAGTTCTTCTTGTTGTTGATCAGCCTACGAGGCGGCTGCGCAGGCGAGGCAGGAAGCGCGGTGTAACCGCCGCATAGTCGCGCCAGGTCGAGCCAAAAGCGCGTTCGGAGTCCTTCTCCTCCGTCAGAGACAGGCGCACGTACATCACAGTGAGTACCGGGAACATCAGCACGGTCAGTACGGTAGGCCACTGAAGCAGGAAGCCAAACATGATCAGCTCGAAAGCAACGTATTGCGGATGCCTGATGCGCCCGTAAGGGCCTGTGCTGGCCATCGAGCCACGGCGCTGTGCGTGGTAGAGCACCCGCCAAGCGGCCGACAGCAACCAGAAGCCGCCGCCGATGAAGACCAGGCTCAACATGTGAACCCCGTCTGTGTGGGGATCTCCATGTTGACCGGTGAGCGTCCACCACAGGTGACCCGCGTCATGCGACAGCAAGTTGACTTTGGGATAGCGCGCCTGCAACCACCCCGACAGCAGATAGATGGTCAGGGGAAAGCCATACATCTCGACAAACAAGGCGACGATGAAGGCCGAGAACGCGCTGAAGCTGCGCCAATCCCTCGTGGTTTGCGGCTTGAAGAAGCTGAAGGCAAAGGCGATGAAGATGGCCGAATTGAGGGCCACCAGCCCCCACAGGCCGTAAGCGGGCATGTTGTCATGCGTCATGGCCGATCTCCAGTTTTGGGCGCTGGTGAATCGTTTTGCTCACCTGTGCTGCCATGCTGATGTGGGCCGTGTTGGCCATGACCGTGTCCGTGGTGCATGAACACATGCATCAAGGGGCAAGCCAACAGCAACACAAATGGCAGCGCACCGGCCAGATGGGCGCGGTGCTCGGTCCACAAGAAGTAGCCCGCCACACTGCCCAGAACGATCAAGCCCACGCCATAGCGTGAACGCCAAAATGAGGCTGGTTCGCAGTCGTGCTGCTGGTCGTGTTGATGGTCCATGGGGCTCACCAATTTTTTTTGTTTGGATCTGACGGGGCACTGCCTGGCTCGTGGTGGTGGTGCCCGCCATGTCCGCCATGTCCATGGAAGACGTGCATCAATGGGCATGCCAACAGCAGCAGATAGGGCCAACTACCGGCCACGTGTTGCCAGTGTTCACGCAGGACATAGAAAGCGGCGATCAAGGCCAGCATCGCCACGGCGACACCCACGGGGCTCTTGAAGAACGATGCGGATGAGCCTTCAGGCCCCGTGCCGTGTTCATGCTGATGGTCCATAGCGACTCCTGATGTTCAGATGGTTGACGGGCGCACAAGCGAAGACGTTGCGGCGGGCACCCCACCACAACGCCGCGTCGGCCTTACTTGCTTGCAGCGTCCTGCATCGGCTTGGCACCCATCTTGGAGCCCATGCCCATGCCCGGCTTCATGTCGCCACCAGGAGCAGAAGCTCCCATGCCTTGAGCGCCCATCATTCCCATATTGCCGCTCTTGTCCATGCCGCCGTTTTTGTCCATGTGCTCATGCATCTCTTTCATGTGCTTGTCCATGAGCTTCTGGCGTTTGGCGGGGTCCTTGGTGCCGTGGATCTTCTTCATCTCCTTTTGATGCTTGTCGTGCATCTCGTGCATGCCCTCCATGCCGCCCATCCCGGCTGGCTTGGAGGCCATGTCGGCGGATGGCACCGGTGCAACTGCTGAGGCCGCAGCCTGGGGATGGTGGGCCTTGTGGTCCTCTTCTTTGGTTTGGGCCGAAGCGTTACCAATGGCGACCAAAGCCAGCATCAGGGAGGAAATCAGTTTCGTGGGGGTGTGCATGTCATGCTCCTTGTTCGTCAGCTTGAAAAAATGAAGATCTGCGTCAATCCTTGGGTTTCACCACATGCTCTTTGGGTGGTTGGTAAGAGCTTAGGCCGCTGCACTGTCCTGCGGATTACCGCAACATTACGATTTCGTCATGTTGCAGGCCCCGAGCAAACATGACGCTCACAAATTGATCAACGTCAATGCTTGTGACTTTCGTGATCGTCTGCGCGAGGAGCCAAAGGCGTGAAGCGCGCCTGCTGCTCGTCTTGCCCGGCCAGCTTGATCTTGACCACAGCCTTCAAGTCTGGCTGCGAGGCATACACCGCGTGCCCCGTCAGCTTGTTGTCGCCATCGGGCGCCAGCGCAGCGCTGACCTTGGTTTTGCCTGACAGCAGCGTGACCGAGCCAGACGCACCAGCGGTCGGGATTTTGGTTCCAGCATGGTCGGTCACATAGACCACGATGGTGTTGTCTTTGGCCGCTTTGCTGTCTTTGACGACCACGAGCTCGTAGTGGCTGCTACCTGCCATGCGCAACTGGCCACCATGTGGCGCCGTCAGCGTGTCCAGGTACGCATCGTCGTGCGCATGGGCCAACGGGGCCAATGCAAGGCCCAAGGCCAAGCCCGAGGCCAGGGTCAAGGTTTTGATCGCTTTCATCATGAGTTTCCTTCTTTGCTTGGTCAAAAGTGCGTTGCCCTCAACGCGGTCAGTAGCTCTCGCCCGAGTGGGCGCTCAGCAGGTGCGCCAGGGATTTGCGCCCCCAGAGCCAAAACATCAAGGGGGTGAGCACGGTGTCCAGCACCGTCGAGCTGATCAGCCCGCCAAAGATCACCACAGCCACAGGGTGCAGCACCTCTTTGCCGGGTGCGTTGGCCGACATCAGCAGCGGCACCAGCGCGAACGCCGCCACCAGGGCTGTCATCAACACGGGCGTGAGGCGCTCCAATGAGCCGCGCACGATCATGGGTTGACCGAACTGCTCGCCCTCCAGCGCGCACAGGTTGATGTAGTGACTGATCTTGAGGATGCCGTTGCGTGTGGCAATGCCGGTCAGCGTGATGAAGCCCACCAGGGCCGCCACTGACAGGGCCTGCCCCGAGATCCACAAAGCCACCACGCTGCCCACCAGGGCCAGTGGGATGTTGCCCATGATGATGGCCGTGAGCACCACCGAGCGGTAGCGGCTGTACAGCACCATGAAGATCAGCACCAGCGAGATGGCTGCCAGCAGCGCCATGAGCTGGGCCGCTTGCTCCTGGGCCTGAAACTGCCCTTCCAGCGCCGTGAAGTAGCCTTCAGGCAAAGGCTTGGATGCGATCTCCGCACGGATGGCCTTGACCACCTCGGCCAAGTCACGGCCATCGGTGTTGGCCGAGATGACGATGCGGCGGCGAGCGTTCTCGCGGCTGATCTGGTTGGGGCCGTCGGCGTCCTGGATCTGCGCCAGTTGGGACAGTGGCACCCGGCCGGTGGGCGTCTCGATCAGCAAGTTGGCCAGGTCGGTCGCACCGCGCTGGCTGTCGGGCAAGCGCACCAGCAGGTCAAAGCGCCGGTTGCCCTCCACGACCTGGGTGATTCGCTCACCCTCGATCATCTCCTGCAGGGACCGCAGCAAGGTACCCGGTGCCACCCCCAGCCGCGCGGCCTGGTCGTAGTCGATGCGAATCTTGACCTGAGGGATCAGCACCTGCTTTTCGATCTGCAGGTCGGTAATGCCTGGGATGCGACTGAGCCGGGACTGCATGTCACCCGCCAGGCCACGCAAGGTGTCCAAGTCATCACCATAGATCTTCAGCGCAATCTGGGCGCGCACGCCGGACAGGAGGTGGTCCAGGCGATGGGAGATGGGTTGCCCCACGTTACTGACGGCGGGTAACACCGCCAGGCGGGTGCGCAGGTCCGCGATGATTTCTTCCCGCGAACGGGCTGAAGGCTTGAGGTCCACATCCATCTCGGAGGAGTGCACCCCTTCAGCGTGCTCGTCCAACTCCGCTCGGCCTGTGCGGCGGCCTACCTGTGTCACTTCCGGCACGCCGGCCATGATCTGCTCGGCCATGGTGCCAATGCGATTGGACTCGGCCAACGAGGTGCCCGGGTTAAGCAGCAAACTGACGGTGAGCGTGCCCTCGTTGAACGGTGGCAGGAAGGCACGCGGCATCCAGGCCATGGACGCGCCTGCCAGCACCACGGCCACAGCTGCGATCGACAGCAGCACGCGGCTGTGCTGGAAGGACCAGTTCAGCAAGCGGGTGTCGCCGCGCTTGAGCCAGCGCACCAAGGGGCTGTCGCCATGGCCCTCCAGCTTGAGCTTGGGCAAGAGGTAGTAAGCCATCACGGGCGTGAGCGTGACCGACACAATCATGCTGGCCAGGATGGACACGATGTAGGCCATGCCCAGCGGCGTGAACAACCGGCCTTCGATACCAGGCAAAACGAACAGCGGCACGAACACCAGCACGATGATCAGCGTGGCGTACACGATGGCCGAGCGCACCTCCAGCGTGGCATGCGCGATGACCTCGATCACCGGGCGCGGTGTGGGCAAGGCCTGGTTGAGCCTCAGGCGGCGCAGCACGTTCTCCACACCCACCACGGCGTCGTCCACCATCTCGCCAATCGCAATGGCCAGGCCTCCCAGGGTCATGGTGTTGATCGACAGGCCCATGTAGTGGAACACCAGCGCGGTCACCAGCAGAGACAGCGGGATGGCCATCAGCGAGATCACCGTGGTGCGCACATTGAGCAGGAAGAGGAACAGCACAACGGCCACCAGGATGGCGCCATCGCGCAAAGCCTCTTCGACGTTGTTCACCGAGTGCTCGATGAAGTCCGCCTGCTTGAACAGGAACTGCGGTGTAGCCAGCTCATGTGGGCGGGCTTTGGCCAGATCGCCCATGGCCTGTTCCACCGCCCGGGTGACGGTCACGCTATCGGCGCTGGGCTGCTTCTGCACGGAAAGAATGACGGCGGGCTTGCCGTTGTAGCTGGCATCGCCTCGCTTGGTGGCCGCAGCCACTTTGACGTCCGCCAGTTGTTTGAGCAGGATGGGCTGCCCGTTGCGCACTGTCACCACCAGGTTTTGCAGGTCCTCGATGCGGCTGGTTCGCCCGATCTGGCGGATCAGGTACTCGCGGCCGTTGGCTTCCAGAAAGCCGCCACTGGTGTTGGCGCCGAAGTCCTGCAAGGCCGTGGCCAGCTTTTCTCGCTCCACGCCCAGGGCCATCAATTGCTCAGGCTTGAGCTCGACCCGGTACTGCCGCACCTCGCCACCGATCGGGATAACCTGTGCCACGCCAGGGATGGTCAGCAAGCGGGGCCGCATCACCCAGTCGGCGTATTCGCGCACCTGCATCGGGCTCACTTGCGCCGGGTCGGCGGGCAAGGCGATCAGCATGATCTCGCCCATGATGGAAGAGATCGGGCCCAACTGCGGCACGATGCCGGGTGGCAACTGGTCACGCACCAGGTTCAGCCGCTCGCTGACCTGCTGGCGATTGCGGTAGATGTCGGTGCCCCAGTCGAACTCGACGTTGACCACGGACAGGCCAATGCCCGAGACCGAACGCACCCGGGTCACCCCAGGCATGCCGTTCATGCTGGACTCGACCGGCAAGGTCACCAACTGCTCGACCTCTTCAGGGGCCATGCCACCGGCTTCGGTCATCAGGGTGACGGTGGGTTTGTTCAGGTCCGGGAAAACATCCACGGGCATCTGACGCACGGTCAGCACCCCGTAGAGCACCAGGAGCATGGAGACGACCAGAACGATCAGCCGCTGCTTGAGGCTGCTGTGAATGAGGAAATCGAACACGGTGTTCCCTTGGTGTGTTGACGCTCAGCGCACTTGGGCCAGCAAGCTGGCACCTTGGGTCACGATGCGATCGTGCTCACCCAGGCCCGAAGTCACCACCACGGTGCGGGCATCCAGCGGCTGGGTGCGCACAACCTTGGGGGCAAAGCGCTCAGGCGTCTGGTGCAGCCAGACCACCGTGTCACCCGCAGCGTTGCGGCTCAGTGCGGCTTGCGGCACGGCCACGCCTTGCACGGCCCGTGCGGTCTTGGCGGTCACCTTGAGCGTCTGCCCGATGGCCACGGGCGCATCGGCCTGGGTCACGCGAAACAGCAAAGGCATGGCCTGATCGCGCAACTGGCGCCCGCCGCCCATGAACTGCAAGGCCAGCGTCCCGCCAGGGATGGCGGCACTGGCCTGGCTCAGCCCTTGGGTGAGCGCCGCGTCGTAGGCCAAGGCCTCGACCACCAGGCGTGTGGGGTTGACCACCTCAAACAGCACGTCCTTGGCGTCCACCACCTGGCCGATGACCACGCTGGATGACACCACCGTGCCACTGACGGGCGACAACAATGCCTCCGGGGCACTCACGCTGGCACCGATGGCGGCGCGGCGCTTCTTGAGGGCATCGCGCTCATACCTAGCGGCCTCGATGTCCTTTTGCGGCACCGCGCCTTCCAGTTGTTCATAGCGGGCCAGCTTGCGCTCGGCCACAGCGTATTGCGCCTCCAAATCGGCCAGCGCGGACTGCTGATTGCCCCGGTCCAGACTGCTGGTGGCGGGACGCAAAAACGCGAGCACCTGACCTTTGACCACTGATTGGCCCAACACCGGCAAGCCCTGAGGACCGGGCTCGATGCGACCACCTTGTGTGGCCTGGACACGGCCGCCCGCATTCGGGTCAGCCAGCACGCGGCCGTTCAACTCAACGGCCACGGCATGGCTTTGAACCTGCGCCAGCAGCGTCTGGATGCCCAATCGATGCTGCACAGCCTTGGGCACCCACAGGCTCCCATCAGGCTGGCGCTGAGGTGCGCTGACATCCGATGACGACACCACGCCAACGACGGCAACGGCCTTGGGCTTGGCATCCCCGTGGTCTTCGTCGCCATGGGCGTGTGCGATCGGCGAAAGCACTGCGGCGACCATGATGGCCAGTGCAGCTTGAGTGAAAGATATCTTCATAAGCTCAGCCTTCAATCGGTGAGGTGCCTGGGCGGCGGCGCCATGCCCATCCGGCGATGATCAGCACCAGGGCCAAACCGGCGGCCCAGCCTCCCAACTTGCGCCAGACAGGGGCCGATTCAGGCGAAGAAGTAGATGCCGAAGCCTTTGGCGCCTCGTATTGCAGCGAAGCTTCGAGCAAATCAGCCCCGTCGTCGGTCTGCACCGACACCGTCAGCGGGTAACGCCCTGGCTTGGCAAAGACCTGGCCTGCAACGGTGTACACACCCGCCTCCACCTGTTTGGCCACGGCTTTGAACGCCCCGCTTTCCACCTCGACGGTGGCGCCGGCAACGGGCGCGTTGGTGGCAAAGCGGTCCAGGTACAAGGTCAACACGGGCGGGACAGTGGGGTGGTCGTGTTCCGGTTCGCCAGACGCATGAGCGCCCGTCAGCACCATCACCAACTCGAAATCATCGGTCTGAGCCACAGCGCGTGGCGCCTGCCCCACTTGAACCGGCGCAGCCGCAGCCTCGCCATGGTCTTCGCCGCCATGGGCCCCCGCCGTCAGCGCGCCACATGCGAGCGCGCAGGCAATCAATGTTCTTTTCAAGGCAATACCCCTTGGGCTTGAAGAAGTCGAGACTGCGCCAGGGAGTGGGCCGTCTCTTGACGTTTGAACCAGGCCTGCGCTTCATGGGAGGCAGCGCGGGCGCGCATCAGGGTGGGCAGATCGGACTCACCCAACTCGAACGAGCGCTGCGCCAGGTTCAAGTTGTCTGCGGTCAAGGCCTGACGCTCACGCGCCATGTCCAACTGCCGCTGGGCCAGATCCAACTCGCTTTGCGCTCTGAGCGCCTCTTGCTGCGTGCGGGTTTGAGCAAGGGTCAACTCCGCTTCAGCCTGCGCCAGTTCTGCTCTCGCTGCAGCGCCATCCTGGCGCACCCTGGCACCAGAAGACAGAGGGATGGTCAGCTTCACCCCCACGGCCTGGTCATACGGCGTCATGCCGTCGCCGCGTTGGTTGGTCCATCTCACGGCAATCTCGGGCGCATCGCGCTGGCTGGCATCCACCAGCGCCAGGCGACTCTGTGCCACCTCGGCGATCGCCTGCAAGGCGCGCAATTGGGGATGCAATGACAGGCGCGATGCTTCCACGTCCTGCGCCTGTGCGGTTTCAGCCGGAAGTGCAACTGGAGCGTCCGCCCCCGTGAGCGTGCGATAGGCCTGCATCGCTTGCTGCAAGCCACTGTCGGCGTCGAGCACCTCGGCCTGGGCTGCCAGGCGTTCGGTCTTGACCAGGTTCGCATCCACACGGGCCAGATCGCCGGTCTTGAACCGGCGCAACACGCTACCCTCCAAAGCCTGCGCGGTTTCCAGTCGCTGATGCGCCAGCGCTGCCGCATCACGTGCCGCAGCCACCCGCCACCAGGCTTCGCGCACCTCGGCAGCCAGTTGCAGCTTCAGGCTGGCGTTCCTCGCATCCAGTTCGACCGCCGCCTTTTCTGCCAGGGATTCGCGCGCGCTCCTTTGTCCTGGCAACCAGAGGGGCGTGGCCAACTCTACTTCCCACTCACGGCGCCCGGTGTTTTGGTTGAGACGGTCGTTCAAGTGGTTGAGCGACACGGATGCTGGCCCTGGCGTCAAACCTCGCGCAAGGTCCAGGCCTGCCTGTGCTTCAGCTTGCCTGGCGCTCAGGGCAACGGCCTGAGGCGCGCGTGCCCAAGCCGCATCCAGCGCCTGGGTCATAGTCTGCGCCACCACGCCGCGCCCCGAGGTCAGCCCCATCAATAAACCAAACATCCAGGCGGCTTGGGCATGTCTACGCTTGCTCAGCATGTCACGGTCTTTCACGGTTCCCGTTTTGGAATGCCGCGATCATGCGCAACCCCACCCAACAATCGAGTTACCAGAACATGACAATGTTGTAATGTTCAGCTCATCTTTCAGACAGCCGCCGTTCGCTACAGTGCGGCTGTCGCCTCGGTGATCTGTGTGTTTTGAATGGGAGATGCCCTCGTGAAATTGCTCGTCGTCGAGGATGAAAGCAAAACCGCCGACTACCTCCGGCAAGGGCTGATGGAGGCCGGTTTTGTGGTGGATCTTGCACGCACTGGTCTGGATGGCCACCACCTGGCCATGACCGAGCCTTATGACCTGATCGTGCTGGATGTGATGCTGCCTGATGTGGATGGCTGGCGGATCTTGCAATCCCTGCGCGAAGCGGGTAAACAGACGCCCGTGCTCTTTCTGACCGCCAGAGACAGCGTGGAAGACCGCGTCAAAGGCCTGGAGTTGGGTGCCGACGACTACCTGGTCAAACCCTTTGCCTTTGCCGAGTTGCTGGCACGTGTGCGCACCCTGATGCGCCGGGGCAGCACGCCTGTGCAATCAGACCGCCTGCAGGTGGCCGACCTTGTGCTGGACCTGGCCAAACGCCGTGCCATGCGGGGCACGGCGCGCATCAACCTCACCGGCAAGGAGTTCTCGCTGCTAGAGCTGTTGGTCCGCCGCCAGGGCGAAGTCCTGCCGCGCTCTCTGATCGCCTCCCAGGTTTGGGACATGAACTTTGACAGCGACACCAACGTCATCGATGTGGCCATCCGCCGCTTGCGCGCCAAGATCGATGATGAGTTCGAGCCCAAGCTGATCCACACCGTGCGTGGCATGGGCTACAGCCTGGAAGCACCCGATGATGTCTGATGTTGTGCAGCGTCGGCCAGCATCGCTGGCCCTGCGCTTGACCGTGTCCATCGGCATCGCGATCACGCTGGTGTTTTGGGCCCTGGGCTGGATCATCCAGAACTCAATCGAACAGCACTTCATGCAGCAGGACGTGGAAGAGCTGGAGGTGGTGGCGCATTCTGTTGAACGGGTGCTGACCAGCATGCCCGACGCTGCGCCCGAGCAGGACATCGCCCGTCGGCTGGCAGGTGCCGTCAGTGGTCACCACGGCATGTACTACCTCGTGGCCGATGGCACCGGCCGCACCTTGTTTGCCACACCGGGTCCTAAAATGGAAGCCCTGGCACAAACGCAGCCTGCGGCCTCTGGCGTGGATGCTGACAAGCTGCATGTCTGGCAGGAGCAGGATCAGTCCTACCGTGGCACCGTGGTGCGTACGGATGCCGAGCAAGGCGCCACGCAGCCTTACACCATCGTCGTGGCGACGGCCACCGGCTTTCACGATCATTTTCTGGTGAGTTTTCGGCGTACGGTCTGGGCTGCCATGGCCGCGGCGGGCCTGTTTGCCATTGCAGCAACCTGGCTGGCGGTGTACCGGGGGCATGCACCGCTGCGCGACATGAGTGACCGCATTCGCGGCATCTCTGCCGACCAGCTTCACCTGAGGTTGGACCCCAAGAAGGTGCCTATTGAGTTATCAGGTTTGGCCGCGTCCTTCAACGACATGCTGGAACACATTGAGCAGGACTTCAGACGCCTGAGCAATTTCTCTGCGGACATCGCCCACGAGCTGCGCACTCCCGTCACCAACCTGACAACCCAGACTCAGGTGTTGCTGTCACAAGCGCGCGGTGCTGACGCATACCGAGAAGTGCTCTATTCGAACCTGGAAGAGTATGAACGCATGGCCAAGATGATCAGCGACATGCTCTACCTGGCACAGACAGACAACCAACTGATCAAGCCAGACCTGGTGGACGTGGACATGGCAGCCGAACTGGACGCGCTGTTCGAGTATTTCGAGCCCTGGGCCGAGGAGCGTCACATTCAATTGAAGCGCACAGGTCAGATGCCTAGGGTGAGGGGTGACAGACTGATGATCCGGCGCGCATTGAGCAACCTGCTCTCCAACGCCATCCGCCACACAAGCGGCGAACAGGCTGTGACCGTATCGCTTCGGCAGGACCAACAATCAGTGGTGATCACCGTATCCAATCCGGGTGACACCATCGCGCCCGAGCACCTGCCCCACCTCTTTGATCGCTTCTACCGGGTGGACCCGTCCAGGCAACGCAATGGAGATGGTGCGGGCTTGGGTCTGGCCATCGTCAAGTCCATCGCCGAGGCCCATGGCGGTGAGATTGCCGTCCGCTCCAGCCATGGCAACACGGCCTTTGAGTTCCGCCTGCCCTGTGCGTTGAACTGAGCTTGCTCAGTGGTTTCTGAGCATGACCGCCTCGGGCAACGCAGGCATCGCTTCAGTGCTCCACCACAGCCAGGGAGCGGCACCGGCCGCTCGTACAACACGCTCCTTTTCCGTACGCTCCTTGGGTGCCATGAAGGCGCTGATGACGTGCAAAGGCAGCGGCAGTGGTCCCGCGTCCAATAACAAGGCATTCGGAAATGCAGCGGCGCTCCTGGCGTCGTAACGCAGAGGTTTGACAAAACGTCTGCCCTGATCCACCAGGGCATGCACCAGCGGCAACTCGTGCACACCTTCAATCGGAATCCAATGCTCACTGGTCAACATCAAGCTGGCCGCATCGATCTCATAGGTGTGCTCCCTGCGTGCCCGGATCAGCGCCGCCAACACCAGACGCACCTTATGTCCGCTGTCGGCATCGCGCGCTTCGAACAACGAGGCGAACACGCGCTCGATGCGCTCCCAAGTCTTGGTGCCCACCAACAAAGGGGCATCGGGCATGTGCTTGACCCAGACGCGACGGCCTAAGGTGGTGGCCTCGCAGACCTTGAATTCACCGATGACCACGGCCAGAGGGCTTTGCCCTTCATGGGGTCGCAAGACGGCCAGCTTGTTTCGCCGACGTTGCGCTGCCTCGAATTTGCTGGCCTCGTTGAAGGCCTCGGGCACATAAAGCCGATCACTCAGCCCCACGCCTTTGACCACCACGTCCTCGGCCGCATGCATCAGGTATTTGTGTAGCACCCCCTGGTTGCGCTTGCCGGCCATGGCCGGGCTCCATCGGTTGAAGCCCGCCCTCTCGAACAGAAAGTGCATCAAGGCATGCAGGCTCATGCGTCGCCTTGGCGCCTCCACCTCGGCCACCCCATGCACTTCCCCCCTCACCAGGTTTCGCCCCGCCGTGCGCACCCATGGAAAGTCCACGCGCAACTGGATCTGCCCGTGCACCAGTTCTAGAATGGCCTCACCCACCAACTCGCCCAGGCCTGATTGCTGGCACTCCGGCTCAAACGAAGGGCACGACGGGTGGTGCAGACACCCCGTGTCTGGCATGCGTTTGACGACAAACAGACGGTGTCGCGCCACGTACATCTCCACCCCACCCGGGATGCACAGACACCGAGGGCGCTCTGGTGTTTCGTACACGTGGGCCAGCAGTTCCTGCATGTCCGAGGCATTCGCTTCCACCACCCTCCCCTTGATGGAAAAGCGCTGAATGTCACCCTCTGCGATGTTTGGGGGCACCATGATGTTCACACCAGTTCATCGAGCAGTTGCTCAATGGTCGGCTTATGGCGTGCCAGCAGCTCGCGCACCGCACTGCGTTCGCTGATGCCCAGAATCAAGCCGACATCATCCTCATCGGCGCCACGCTCGTACAAGCGCGCAACCACCGTCCGCCGCACCGACAGCGCCGTCACATCTTTCATCCCACCATAGCGAAACAGCTTGCGGTATGTTTCCAGGATCGGTCGACACAGAAACCGGCGCTGACCGGCTTCACCGTAGGGCGTGATCTTGAAGCCCACCCCCGTGGGCGACAGGAACAAGCGGCTGAAAGGGTCCAGCCCCCGGTAGGCGTCCATCTGCCCCACGCCCAAGTCCTGCTGAAGACGCTCTTGTAGATAGTGCGACAGGGCATCGTCCAGGCGCGTGCTGAGGAAGTACAACGGCCTGGCCTTTTGCGTGATGGCCACCTCGGCCCGCATCTCAGATCGTCGCCGAACACTGCCGTCTGCGTGCAAGTAGTCACGCACCTCCAGCCTGGCGATTTCCAGCGGGCGGGCACCTGTGGCGAACAGAAGGTAGAACAACGCCAGGTCGTGCCAAGGGTGGACGCTGCGCGCCTTGATGCGCTTGCCTGCCTGAAGGATTTCATCGGCAGTCAGAATGCGGTTCGACCGATGATCATCTGGCCGTTTTGGATCGAAGGCCTCCAAGGCCACAAGGATCGCGTCCTTGTGCTGGCGCAAGCGGCGCACAAAGGAGGCACTGTCTTCGTTCAAGCCTTCGATACCGGCAACCTGGCTAAGCCTGACGGCAATCGCTTTGATCCTCCGCTCCACGGCGGTGCGGGTCACCCCGAAGCAGCCCGCCACCGCTTCGTACGTTCCGCCTTCGACCACCGCGATCAGCATCCTGATCGACTGGGCAACGGTATCCCCATCCTGTTCTGGCTCTGGTTCGCATGACATGACCCTCTCCCTCTTTCGTTCCCCTTCCCTCGTGCCTAACTGCATCTTGATGCTCTGCCCCTCGATGGGTTTTCACCAGTCAAATGGGCCGATGAAGACGGGGGCTTTCGGCATCTGACGGGCCCGGTCGGCCATGGCCAGATCAGCGCGAAGGTGGCTCTCACCAAGCAATTTCTGTGGCATCTACCCAGGCATCAGGAATTGCGCCATGCGCAATGGCGGCACAAACACGACGATCTGGCGGTGCGTTGCTTCATCGCAAATGAAACCTGTGCACCGAGACCGCACCAACAAGCACCAGCTTGTGATCGCCAAACCTACTGGCCTTGCGCTGCAATCCATTGCCTGATGTCTTCGACCCGCCAAGCCGTGACGCGAGGAGACAGCTTGACGGGTTCAGGAAAGGTGCGCGTTTGCACACGTCGCCACAGCGTGGACTTGGATATTGGGATGAATTGCAGCACCTGCGCCTGCCTCAGGAAGCCCACTTGAGGCAGAGTGAGGGCATGAATTGGAGGAAGCGATGCTGCCGCAGGCAAAGCCGCAGCCGCCCGACTGGTTGACGTGGTTCGGGGCATGATCTGGCCTCGTCATGGCGTGAGCCAATGCAAGACATGACCTGCTCTGTAGCGGCCGCGCTAGGTCAGAGTTGCGCAAACCGGTAGGAACGCTGAACTCAAGCAGCACACCGTCGGCGTTCCGGTCGCACGGTGCAGCAATGTCAGGCAGGCAGGTATCGACTGCGACGCCGCCGCGATGCGGCGAATGCACGCCCGAAGCCAGGCATGCCGAAGACTCTGTTCACTGAGGCTTGTCCACCATATCAGAACGACCGAGTTGCATCCATCTTCAAGCCTGGCTTCACCACGCAAGGCCCCTTGATGTCGTGCGGTTGCATGTGGCAAGCGTGAGATCACTTGTCCTTCGCAGGCCTGTGGCTCAGTCAGTCCTGACCGCTCACGTTGGCTGTTTCCACCACGGACACCAGTCCAGACTCAGTGGCAGATGCCTCCGGCTTCGGCAAGCTCTCTTGAGCAGGTACCCCCGGATTGGCCATGGCATCCGGGCCCAAGGTTGGCTCGGCTTGGCCGCCGTCGTCAACGAAGCCCTGCCGCGCGCCCATGGCATTCATGCGGCGACGCAGGCCAATGGCAAAGTTGCGTGCACCGTTGGCCACATCACGCACCTGGCGCTTCAATGCGGCGCGCTGGATGTCCACGGCTTGTGCCGTGATGACCTCGTGGATTTCGAGTGTCTGCAACAGAGGCATCAACTGATCCAGCTTGCCCAGCACCTCAAGAAAGCGCCGCCCCGATGACGACAACACCCCGACCTCCACGTCCAGGGCCACCGTGTCATAGGTCGCCACGCTGGTGATGCCATGAGCCTTGAACAAGGCTTCCGCGTCGTCAATCGCACTGTTCAGGCTCTCGTTGACGGCGTCGAGTTGCGCCCGAATAGTGGCCTCCACCTTGGCAATGTCATCGTGATCCAGCCGGGTGCGTGCAATCACCGAAATAAAGTGTGTGTTGAGTTGCAGCGTGTTGAAGAGGCGCACAAAGAATCGCTTGCCTTCGGCGCTGGTGAAGCGTGTGGGCATCTTCACGCTGGCGGCCTCGATGCGTCGGAAGTCGGCTTTGGTTTCTTTGGCCAGGATGCGGGCGTTGACCCCGCCTTGATCCACCTTGACGATCTGTATGTCAGACATGTTGCGCTCCCATCGATGGCGTGCTCGCCACCATCTTGCGAAGCGGCCTTGCGCATCACCACAGGGAATCATCGGCATTTGAAGGGCGTTTCGGCATCAGCTTGCGTTTTGCGCTCCAAGCGTCTTGACCGCTCGCCTTGTCGGCACTACCTTGTCACCATGCAGCAGCTGGCCCTGCATTCAAACGAGGCAAGCCTTGGAGTTCATGCACCCTCGTGATGGCCACGCCATCACCAAAGACATCACCATGCCATCGAGGTTACTTTCGAGGTGAGGGCACGTCCGCACTGAGGCGGCATGCGCGCATTCACCCCGAAAGCTTTCTTCGATCGGTAGCTGGCACACCGATCCGAACGGGCTCACCACCCGATCAAGCCAGCCCTGGAGTCTCTTCATCGCCATCGGCAGTGCGTCAAGACACCACGCCGACTGTTCATCACCCTGTGGGGCATTGCCCCACCCGTGGTGCGCTGTGCCTCCCTATTTCACATGGAGGCCACGATGCTGCACACGAGCACATCCCTGGTTCACCCCCCAGCTGCCTTGAATGGCTTCACAGGGGACACGCAGTCCGTTTTCCCGGAAGAATCGCCAGACCCACTGTCGCTGGACGCCCCGACTGAACGCATCGACTGGAGCGAGGAAGACATCGTCTTCCTGCACTGGCGCTTGCTGCAGGAAGTCAATCAGTTGTCTGACCCGGCCACGCCGCTGGAAGACAAGTTCGACACCCTGCGCTGGGTATTCACCGAGCAGGACAAGGACAGACAGCCGTTCTCGTTTGTGAACTGCCTGCGTGTTGTTGGCTGCAGCCCGCTTTCACCGATTGCCTATTGCGGCCTCGTCGATGCGCAAGACATCCGCGACCACATCCGCAACAAGCTCAAGGTCTGGTTGTCTGAATCGCTTGCCCGATACCCGCAATGGGTTCGCGACGCCATCGCCAACAACCCCCAGTGGGTTGAGACGCGGCTGGCCAAGAACCCGCAATGGATCAATGAACAGATCAAACAGATGTCCGAGCAAGGCGACCTGTTCACCTGACCCGACATACCCAAACAGGGCCGAGCTCCGATTGTTCGCCTCGTCCCTGACATCACATATGGAGTGCCCTATGCACAAACAAACCTATGCCCATGGCCACCGCATCCCCATGCTGATGGTCGTTGAACCACAGGACATCGAGTTCCTGGTCAAAGAAAGCGAAGTCTTGACCGGCCAGGCTGGCCGCATCTTTGTCATCGCCGGAGCCGACTGGCTGAGCTACCGCGTCCTGTGGAGCCAGGCAGGTTTCAAGGTCGAGCGCCTGGACGACAAAGGCAAGGTCTTGCACACCCAGTACCAACTGCCCTGGGAGTTCGCCGAGCACAGCGTGATCGAAGCACTACAGGCGGGGCAGCTGTTCACCCCATCGGTTCGCCCTCGCGGCTAACCACCCCCCCCAGGAGGACATGTCACCAACACGGAGTTCATCATGAACAATCCCGAGTACGAAGCTCGCATTGACGACGTCAAACGTCGAGCCCACGGCCGCTGGACCGAAATCCTTGGCAGCCTGGGCGTCAGCGAGCAGATCCTCAAGAAGCGCAACCAGCCCTGCCCGCTCTGTGGCGGCACGGATCGGTTTCAGTACACCGACAAATTCGGCGAGGGCAACTACCACTGCCGCGCCTGTGGCGCAGGAGGTGGCTTCAAGCTGCTGCAGGCCGTCACGGGCCTGGATTTCAACACCGCACTCAAGGAAGTCGAACGCTTGGTGGGCACCTCGCCCGCTGCACAGCACGAGGCATCGCCTGAGCCCTCGGCCGAGCGCATGAAGGCCCTGGCCAAGCGGCTATGGGAAGAAGCCATGCCCGTAACGCCTGGTGATGAGGTGGACCGCTACCTGTCCGGTCGGCGGCTCGCCTTGGCCCACTACCCCAAGGTGCTGCGACTGCATCCCGCCCTGGGCTACTACGAGAAAGACCCGACCTCGGGCAAGTCGCGCAAAGTGGCCGAATACGCCGCCATGCTGGCTTGCATCCAGGGCGCTGATGGGCATGCCGTCACGCTGCATCGTACGTACCTGAAGGATGGCCGCAAGGCCAATGTGAGCGAAGCCAAAAAGGTACTGTCCTCAGGCATCAATGGGGCAGCCGTGCGGCTGTTCGAGCCCGAGCACGAACTGGCCATTGCCGAGGGCATCGAGACCGCCATGGCTGTGCACCTGGCCACCGGCAAACCCGTGTGGGCAGGACTCAATGCCGGGAACCTGGAAAAGCTGTGGCTGCCCGACTCGGTGCAGAGCATCTGCATCTATGCCGACAACGATGCCCACGCGGACTTTGACGGCCAGATGTTTGCCTTTGCCCTGGCTCGGCGGCTGAAGAAGCAGGAGCGCCAGAGCGGCCCTCGGCAAGTGCGGGTGCTCTTGCCCAAGACCCCAGGCAGCGACTGGGCCGATGTGTGGTTCGCCAAGGCGGAGCACACCGCCCAGACAGCCTGAACCAGTTTTCCCCACTGGTAGCTGTCAAACCAGGCCAAGCCGCACGGCAAGGCAAAGACAGCCCTGGCGTTTTGTATGAGTGATCTGTGAGTTGGACGCGACCCCTGGCCAGCGGTCAGTTCGCGCCCTGTGTGGATGGGTCAACCCATCCGTCATCAACCCTGGCGGGGATGTGCATCCCTGCATGTGGGCCATGCCGTCTCCGCCATTTTTTTCCCGAACTGGAGCTTGATATGAGAAGCGGACGTTCCCTGGTGAGCCTGGCCCATGAACTTGAGCGCCAACTGCAATCCAAGAAGGACCTGGTGGTCCCCTCGTCGCTGCTGCGGCACGACACCGATGACACAGGCGAGACCCATCTTGTCATTGGCGAAGGCGGGGCCTCGACGCCCTATGGCGTCATGCCTCTGGCGCGCCGCCAGTTGGCTGACAAGTTGAAAATTCCCTATGCCTACTTTGAGCGCATGCGCTCCGAGCAGCCGGTCTTGCTGGACCGCAACGTGAACACCTGGCTGCAAAGCGACGATGACCGCCGCATGATCCGCACGCTCGATGGCAACGTCCGGGCCGTGCTGTCAGACCGCTACCGCCGCCTTGACAACTACGATCTGGCCGAAAGTGTGCTGCCCATCCTGCAGCAGTTGCCTGATGTGCGCTTCGAATCGGTGGAACTCACCGACACGCGGATGTACATCAAGTGCATCACGCCGCAGTTGAAAGTCGAGATGGCGCCTGGCGACATCGTCCAGGCTGGCGTGGTCATCTCCAACTCGGAGGTGGGACAAGGCACGCTGTCGGTTCAGCCCTTGCTGTACCGACTGGTGTGCCGCAATGGCCTGATTGCTTCAGACCGCTCCTTGCGCAAAACCCACGTCGGGCGATCACTCGGGTCCGATGAAAGCATCATGGTTTTCAAGGATGACACCTTGCAGGCCGACGACAAAGCCTTCTTCCTGAAGGTTCGCGACGTGGTGCAGGCGGCCGTGTCTGAGGCAACGTTCATGCAGGCTGCGCAGAAGATGCAAAAGACCTTGCAGATCCCTCTGGTTGGCAACCCGGTCAAGACGGTGGAGGTGCTGGCCCAGCGCTACACCTTGAATGACACCGAACGCGCCGGGGTGCTGCGGCACCTGATCGCCGAAGGTGATCTATCGGGGTATGGCCTGGTGAATGCCGTCACGCACTTCTCCCAGGAGGTTGAGGACTACGACCGTGCCACCGAGTTTGAAGCCCTGGGCGGGAAATTGATCGAACTGCCAGTCAAAGAATGGAAGGAGTTGGCACAAGCCATCTGATCTCGGATCACAGTGATTCACCACCAGGGCCTTGGCTCTGGTGGTTTTTTATTTCCTCGCTCAAATTCCAGGCATGACGCTCATTGAGGGTGACAAATGCGGCAGGCAATGCGGGCTCTTGTCGATGGCAACCACGCCGTCCCCCCGCACTCGGGCATTGATTTCAATAGGTGGTCATGAATATGCTGAGCCGACCCGTCACTCCATTCACACAAAACACCAAAGCAGTCATACCTCGCCGCAATACCTGGCCCATCTCAACTCACATCTGGGCACACCGACAGGAGAAGACCATGAGCAGCATCCAGTTCACCGATGTGCAGTTGACCAATTTGTACCTGTTGCAGGCCATCAGGCTGGGCATTGCGCAAGATCGGGTATCGACATGCTGCAAGTTCGGGCTGGATGCCGCCCAAGCAGATTTCCTAGGTGCCATGAGCCAGGAACAGTTGTGGGCATTCGTCGCTCAAATCGGCCAAAGCACCCTCTTCCCTCCACGTCAGGATTTGCTTGCCTTGCTCAAGGCGCCCGCGCCGCTTCAGGCATCACTGGCCGCCGTTCATGCGCCAAGGCCACGGCAACTCGCGTCCATGGTGCCCGCAAGCGCGTCGTGATCGGAGGGGGCCATGATGTCAACACGTGCCGACCGCCAGTTATGCGCCATACGCCTGGCGCAAGACTGTGCTCAACTGGGTGCCCGGGTGCGCACCATCCATCACCTCACGGGGCTCAATCCTCGGGACGTGCAGAGGCTGTTCTTCAACGATGCACAAGCGATCCCACGCGGTCGCCCGCCGAATTCCCTGGAGTGGTATCACGGCGCCAATCTCATCGCGAGGGCTGAATCGTCGATCTTCATGTCGATGTACCGCCGTCTGCGCAACACTGGATTCGGCGCCGCAGAGACGCTGGTCAGCGCCTACCGCGGATACCAAGCCGTCTGCCAATGCCCGCACCGCATCAGCTTTGACCGAGCGTTTGATCTGGCATCGCACACCGACGGAATCTGGCTGGCCAGCACCCCTGTGTTCGATGTCATCGCGTGCCCGACCTGCGGCAGCGATGTGCTGATGGCCATCGGCACCCTGGTCCACTCCGGCGACAACTGTCCATTTTGCAAACTGGTGCAGCGCTACAGTTGCGACCCTCGGCTCCAGGCCTCATTTCCCAACAACGGGATGGCGACCGCACCTGCGACTGCCCCCTGAACCGATGGCCTTGTGGTCAACCTACTTTCAGTTGATCCAGCGTCTTGCCTGCGGCCAACGCGGCCTTGATCCACTTAGGCTGAAGTCCTCGTCCGCTCCAGGTCTCGCCCGTGTCAACGTTGCGATATTTTGGCGCGACCTTGCTTCCTGTTGTAGCACTGGAGCGCGGCGCCGCACCGGCTTTCAACCCCAGGTCGGCCACAGTCAAACCATTGGCAGCCAACAGCTGCTTGATGTGGTCAATCACCCCAGCTCGCTCTGCCTTGCGGGCATCCTGCAATTGCCTGTCCAGCTCCGAAGCCTGCTTGTCCAAGGCGGCTTTCTGGGCAAGGAGTTCTTGGAACGTGGTCATGATTGCAGTGTTTGGCTATCGCCGAGTTCGGATTCCAACATCCTACATTGCAAGTTCCGTGGCTTCGTGACCAACGTGTCGGCATCCTCGTCGGCGCATGCACAGTGAAAGCCACGGCATCGGACTGATCGACACCCATCGCTCTGATCCGAAATGGCCCCTCATCATTCAAGCTTTGAAGGCGAAAGCCCAGATGAACAGGCGCCATTTTGAGGTGCGCGCGGCTATGCATGGTGACCAAATGGCAGGGTCATTTGCAATGGACCACCATGCTTGCCCCGTCTCAGCCACACAGCACTTATGCATCGTCAGATCCCGGCTTCGAGGCCCTGCCCATTGATGATCTGCTGTCGCAACACGATGACCTGATCGTCCGAATCAAGCTCTGCCATGGGTCTGACCGCACCGATTTCGAGCAGGCCATCAT
>JAGWLR010000149.1 GCA_028864885.1 Burkholderiales bacterium
CACTTTGGCTTTTGGTGGCTATGACTTCGGCACCTTCAAGGCTATCGCCTACTACGATGGTGAAACCGCTCCCACCCTGGCTAATCAGACTCCCCTGTCCACAGTACCTTTGAAGCGCCTGTCCGTCTACGGTATCAAGGCGATCGTGCCTGTGACTGCAGACATTACCGTTCAAGCCGGTATCTCCAAGGCCAATCACGTGAAAGGTCAGCAGTCGCATGACAACGCCATCATCACTGCTTTGAAGGCTACCTACAAGTTGTCCAAGCGCACTTCGGTGTACGGTCTGACAACAGCAGCCAACAATGGCACAACAGCTGATGCCGCGATTGATGGCCGGGCTGATGCTGGTACCAACCACGTGACTGGTGGCGTGGCCTTTGGTATCGTTCACGCATTCTGATCAGATCTTCAGATCTTTTCCTATGCGAAAAGGGGGGCTTCGGCCCCCCTTTTTTTTGGCCGCATTCACGTCATGGGATGTTGGTGCTTGGCCACACAGGGATTGACCCTGACAGAAAGGACAGACTTGTTGGGCAAGAATCGCCATTGTTGTGTCGAATAAAGCAAAGAGGAGAAATGCAATGAAAAGAGCCGTTCTGTTTTCGTCGGTGATGTTGGGGATGGCATCTTGGGGAGCTTCGTCCGCATGGGCCCAATCCAGCGTGACCCTGTATGGCAACCTCGATGTGGCGATGGACCATGCGCGCAAAGGCGCGGGTCGCAATTCGATTCAAGGTTTGGGGTTGCCTGAGCCGCGCTCGCAAAGTCTGACCCGCATTTCACCCAGCATTTCGTCGGTCAACCAATTTGGGTTGAAGGGGGAAGAAAATCTGGGCAACGGTTTGAAGTCTTCTTTCGTCATGGAAGGCGAGGTTCGTCCTGATGTGGGTGCTTTGAACAACGACGGGCGCATCTTTGGTCGCCAAATTTACGTGGGTTTGACCACACCGGGTGGTGAGGTGCGCTTGGGGCGTCAATATGCCCCGATGTTCTACGCGTATGCGCTGACCACCATCGACCAGTTGGGCGCCACGGACGTTTTTGCCGGGGCGATCACGGCCAACAACCTGCAGATTCGTCAAGACAATCAAATCAGCTATTGGGCCAAGAGTGGTCCCTTTTTGGGTGAGTTGACCTACTCGCCGAATGCCGGCGTGAACGCACGTGTCAGTGCTGCTCGCGCAGTGGCCACGTCTTTGCCCCCAGCCAGTGCCACCAATGGCGAAATTTTGGGCGGCGCGACGGCTGCAGCCGAATCCACCTCAGATCGTGGACGCACTTTTGGGTTGTTGCTGGGGTATCGAACCGAGGCGATGACCCTGACGGGGGCCTACCATCAGAACAAGTTTGATGTCGACGTGGGCATTCCGGTTCCGACCTTCTTGCCGCTCTTCACCTTGAAGGATTACCAAGGCGTCGTGGTGGCAGGCAAGTTCGTCTTACCCGAGGCGAAGACCCAACTGGCGGTCAGCTTTCACCATGGCAACTTGAACCTCAGCAGTGCGAAGGATGCAGCATTGAAGTCGGCCACACTCAACACGATTTCGTTTGGGGTGCGTCAGCCCCTGGATGAAAAGCTGAGCGTGGGTGCCGAGGCGGCTTACAGCAAGTTCTCCAACTTCACCAAAGGCGGCGACAACGCGTTCGTGGTGTTGGCCGACTACCAACTGTCGAAGCGGGCTGCTTTGTATCTGCGCGCGGGGCAGACCAAAGATTTCGCTGGTTCCCAATCGATTGCCACCTCCACGACCGGGTTGAACGTCGTGGGCGGACCGCTGTCTGGGCTGGCTTCGCTGGGATCGCTTGAGACGCCCTTGTTCGCTGGCCTGGGGGTGAATGCCGGTGGGCGGACCAGCATCGCTGCCATGGGCATTCGCTACAGCTTCTGAGTTGATCTCTGCACGTCAAAAAAGCCGCTGACCTGCAGCGGCTTTTTTGTTTCCTGGCTCAGGCTCATGCCGAGGGCAGCAACTTCTCGTGGCGGTAAAGGTCGGCAATGGTCTCGCGTTCGCGGATCAGGGAGACCTTCGCGCCATCGACCATCAGCTCTGCGCCTCGTCCTCGAGTGTTGTAGTTGCTGGCCATGGTCATGCCATAGGCGCCCGCAGACAACACTGCCAGCACGTCGCCAGGTTTGACGGCCAGCTTGCGCTCGCGTCCCAACCAGTCACCCGATTCGCAAACCGGGCCGACGATGTCCCACACAGTGGCTACCTCGGATCGCTGTTCGGTGTTGACGATTTCCATGTACGCCTCGTACAGGGCGGGGCGCATGAGGTCGTTCATCGCGGCATCAACCACGCAGAAATTCTTCTGTGCGCCTGGTTTGAGGAACATCACCTCGGTCAGCAAGACACCCGCATTGCCGACCAAGGAGCGGCCCGGTTCGAACATCACCTCGCGGTGCCCATGGCCACGTGCGTCGATTTTCTTCAGCAGCTCTGCAATCAGTTGATCTGCCCCGGGAGGCGTTTCGTTGGTGTAGGTGATACCCAGTCCGCCGCCCAGATCGAGGTGATGAACCGGTGTGCCTGCCGCTTCAATGGCTTCTACCAGATCGAGCACGCGGTCGAGCGCATCGAGGTAAGGGGCGATTTCAGTGATTTGCGAACCAATGTGGCAATCGATTCCGGTGACCTGGATGCCAGGGAGACTTGCTGCGCGACGGTAGGTGGCGACAGCTTCTTCGTGGGCAACGCCAAATTTGTTGCCCTTCAATCCTGTCGAGATGTAGGGATGGGTGCCAGCATCCACATCGGGATTGACGCGTAGGCTGATATGCGCGGTCAACCCCAATCCGGATGCCACTTCCGACAGCACATCCAGTTCAGCGGTGCTCTCGACATTGAAGCACTTGACGCCCGCCTTCAAGGCGGTGGCCATTTCTGCACGCGTTTTGCCTACCCCTGAGAACACGACCTTGGAAGCCGAGCCGCCTGCCGCCAACACTCGTGCCAGTTCCCCGGCTGAAACGATGTCAAAACCGCATCCAGCCTGCGCAAAGGTTTGCAGCACAGCCAGATTGGAGTTGGCTTTAACCGCATAGCAAATCAGGTGCGGACGGCCTTGGAGCGCCCGCTGATAGGGGGCCAGGGCGGCCAGCATGGCGCGTCGGGAGTAGACGTACAAAGGCGTGCCGTGCTGCTCGGCCAAATCGCCCAGGCGGACGTCGTCGAGGTACAGGTCTGGGCCACGGTAGGCCAGGAACGGAGAGCCGGGAAGGGTCATGGTGCAGAAGCGGCCGAGGCCGCCTGAGTAGGAGATGGGCCAGGTTCGGGCAGGTAGAGCGGACCTTTCAGCCCGCAGCCTGCCAAAGCCGCAAACGAGGTCAGGGCCACCACCAAAGCGCCTAGGCGCAGCAGCGTTAATCCGATGGGGTTATCGCTGGGTTGGGATCGCGCGCCTAAAATTCGGGCTGAATATTTCATGCCGCTATTCTAAGGATCCATCTCATGAGCGCCCACGATTCGTTGTCAGAATTGACCGATGCCCAATACGACGAAGCCATTCGCTCTGTGCTGACGCGCATCGAATCGACGGTGGATCGGTGGCTGGAAGAGGATGTGGCCGACATTGATGCGGCAAGAACGGGGGGGATGCTGACCTTGACCCTGCCCAATCGCACGCAGCTGATTGTCAATGCGCAGCCCCCCTTGCATGAACTTTGGCTGGCGGCCAAACGCGGCGGCTTTCACTTCAAGTGGTCCCAATCAGCCGCGTGGGTGGACACCAAAACCGGAGAGGAATTCTTCTCCCTATTGTCAGCGTGCGCCAGCGAACAAACTGGCCAGACGCTGACCTTCTGATGATCCAGGCGACCTGATCAATTTTCCTTGGCGCCGCCCCCAAACAGGTCGAGGATCCCTTTCTTTTCCTCGTCGGTAGACGGTGCTGGGGCCGATGCCCCTCCGTCGGTGCTGTCAGCGTCGGAACCCAGCTGACGCACACCGGTGTCAGGGGTGTACTCCTCATAGAACCATTCGCCGTTGACGTTGACGACGCCTTCTGGGGGGGCGGGTTCCTGGATGGGGGAGTTGCGCAGGGCGGTTCTCATGTAGTCGATCCAGATGGGCAGTGCCAAGCCACCGCCGGTTTCCCGGCTGCCGAGTTTGCGCGGTTGATCGTGCCCCACCCAGACAATGCCAACATGCTGCAGGTTGAAGCCAGCAAACCAGGCATCCATGGAATCGTTGGTGGTGCCG
>JAGWLR010000150.1 GCA_028864885.1 Burkholderiales bacterium
GTGAGCGTCCAGTCCGGGCATCTTGAAAACCGGCTAGGCGCATAGGAGCCTCGTGTCCACCTCAACTCTAGGTGGACACGTGAACACTACTGCCGATCAACAAACGGGCGCTCGCCAGCGGCGGCGCAAGCACAGCGACGAGTTCAAGGCTGATGCGGTGGCCGCATGCATGCAGCCCGGCGTCTCGATAGCCGCCATAGCGATGGTCCGCGGCGTCAACGCCAACCTCTTGCGCAGGTGGGTCCAAGAAGCGGAGCTGAAGCCAGCGAACGGTACCGGCCACAGCGTCGCTGCTCGCGATGTCGCGCCCGCCGAACGCAAGCCATCGTTCGTTGCGGTGAGCCTGCCGCCCCCAACCGCACCGCTCCCGACTTCCGACATCCGCATCGAGCTGCACCGCGGCGCCACGGCAATCACGGTGACCTGGCCGGCAAGCGCGGCAGGCGAGTGCGCGGCCTGGATGCGGGAGTTGCTGCGATGATCCGCATCGACGCGATGTGGCTGGCGGCCGAGCCCATCGACATGCGCACTGGTGCCGACCGGCTGCTCGCACGCGTGGTGCAGGTATTCGGCGCTGCACAGGCTCACCATGGCTACCTGTTCGCCAACGCACGCGGCACGCGCATCAAGCTGCTCATGCACGACGGATTTGGCATCTGGTGCGCAGCGCGACGCCTCAATGTTGGCCGCTTTGTATGGCCTGTTGCGGCCAACGCCACGACGCCGCTGGCACTCACATCGGCTCAGTTCGATGCGCTGGTGTTGGGCCTGCCGTGGCAGCGCCTGCCCGAGCTGAGCGTCATCACGCGAGCCTGAGCCAGGCGTGCAGGTCAACTGTGAATCGGTTGACAGTGCATGTGCCGATGGGCCCCATCGGCGAACTCTGGCACGATGCCACGCATGCTTGGCATGCGTGGTCTTCCCCCCAACAATCTTCAGGGCCTCTCGCCTGAGGTTGCCGCGTTCATTACCCAGTTGCAGCAGCAGCTGCAAGACCAAGCGCAGCAGCTGGCCCAGCGCGATGCGTTGCTCCAGCGTAAGGACCGCGAGATCGCGCTGGGCGAGGCCAAGATTGACAAGATCAACTTCGAGCTCGCCCGCCTCAAGCGTTGGACCTACGGCGCGAAGTCCGAGGCCATGAACGCTGACCAGCGGCGCCTCTTTGAAGAAACGCTGGCCGAGGATGAAGCCGCCCTGCAAGCGCAGCTTGAGCAGTTGCGCCGTGAAGCACAGGCTGCTGCTGGCACCAAGCCCAGGGCGCCGCGCAAACCGCGTCGCCAGGCACTGCCGCAGCACCTGCGTCGGCTCGAGCATCGCCATGAGCCCGACAGCACCGACTGCCAGGAGCAGGGCTGTGGCCGTCCGATGAAGCGCATTGGTGAGGACGTCACTGAGCGGCTGGACATCGTGCCCGCTGAGTTCTTCGTGCACCGGCACATCTACGGCAAGTGGACTTGCAGGCACTGCCAGGTCCTCAAGCAGGCGCCGAGCGTGCCCGAGATCGTGGAGGGCGGCATCGCCGCCAGCGGACTGCTGGCACACACGGCGATCAGCCGCTTCGTGGACCACCTGCCGTACTACCGGCAGGAGAGCATCAACGCGCGCTCAGGCGTTCACACCCCTCGCTCAACGCTTGCGGCCGGGACGGGCCAGGTAGGGGCAGCGCTGGAGCCGCTGTACGAGCTGCACAAGCGCTTCATTCTTGATTGCCGGGTCGTGCATGCCGACGAGACGCCGGTGGCCTTGCTGGACCCCGGAGCGGGCAAGACACGCCGGGCCTACATGTGGGCCTACGCTCGAAGTTGGCACGACGCAGTGCCAGGTGTCATCTACCAGTTCTGCCCTGGGCGCGGGGCGCAGTACCCGCTGGCCTTCCTCAACGGTGACGACAGGCTCGGCGAGCGACGATGGTCTGGGACGCTGCTCACGGACCGCTACAGCGCCTACGACACCGTCGTGGACCCCCAGCATTACCCCGGTCGCATCAGCGCAGCATGCGCTGCCCACGCGCGGCGGAACTTCGAGGAGCTGACGAAAGACGGCACGAGTCCCGTCGGGCTGGACGCGCTGCGCAGGTTCGCTCGCATCTACCAAGTCGAGGGGGAACTCAAAGACCTCAGCGATGACGAGCGCCTGGCGCAGCGACAGCGCCTGGCCAAGCCGCTATGGAATGAGCTGCGTCAGTGGCTGGAGCTGGAGCGGCGCCTGGTCGCCGACGGCAGCGCGACGGCCAAGGCCATCAACTACACGCTGGGCCACTGGAGCGCGCTCACCCTCCACCTTGAGGACGGCGCCGTGGCGCTCGACAACAACCACCTCGAACGGCAGATCAAGCCCTGGGCCATGGGTCGTAAAGCATGGCAGTTCGTGGGTAGCGAACTCGCTGGCCAACGCGCCGCCATCATCATGACCCTCGTGCAGTCCGCACGCATGAACGGGCATGAACCCTGGGCCTACCTGCGTGACGTTCTCCAGCGACTGCCAACGCTGCGCAACTCCCAGCTCGAAGAGCTATTGCCGCATCGCTGGAAGCCTGCGCAGGCCTGAGCTGCAAATCGCTGTCAAGGTGGGGCGGCCAGACGCTCACTTCCATTTAAATAAAATTCATGCAATGGAATACCCACGCACAACAGGCTATCGCTAACCAAACGGTGTCGAATGGCTACTCAGGTCATTGAAATCCAAACGGCATCGTTCAAGTCACAGGAGTGCTATTCAGTCACTGGTTCAATGCCAATGGCTGCAAAGTTCTCAAGATAGGCCCTGTCATTGATGAACTGCCCCACTGTGAGGATACCTTCCTCTTTCGTCTTGTGTTGAGGTTTGAAGTCCAGCGACAAGTGATAGCTAGTGCTGTTGGGAAACTTGCTGCTGAAAAAATAGTGCAACCCATCCGCTACGACCTTCGCAGGAAAGACATACACGTCTGGCACAGCCTTGCCGTCGGCCATATCGACACAACAGATGAACCTTCGATTGAGCGCAATCTTGTCTTGTTCAGGGGTCGCGTATTTGCTTTGTAAGACCCACCTTCGGGCATAGGTGGCTGAAGTTTTGATTTCCAAGAAAGCCGAATTTCCAGCCTTGTCAAAGACCAAGATGTCATAGCCAATGGTCGTTCCCCACTGGAGCGCCACCATGTAGCCTCGTTGGGTCAAACGAGATGCAACGAGAAACTCCCCGGCCAACCGACTGAGATTTTTGCGTTCATTGGTGACCTTGCTCATGCTTAACCTTAGGCTTAATTCACTGCATCCATCAAGGCGGACCAATGCTTAGGATCCTGCTGCTAAACCTTGAGCAACCGCAGATCAAGCTAGTAGCCTTGATTGCCCTGTCCACTGACCAGCAAGCATTGTCTTTTCAAACAGCACTACGCGATCGGCTCTAAGAAACCTAAAGTCCTATAGCCTTGCGAATTCCGTGTGCTGTCCCCGGCGTTTCTAGATTCTGCATAGGCATCGTTCTCTACAAAGACATGCATCTGCCGGTCAATCACATCGACAACGACATTTCCCGCTTGGTTGTTTGTGATCTTATCGAGAGACCTACTATTCCATGCGTTGTAGGCGAGGTGATCCGAACTGGCAACTCCAAACAATGTCAACCTGGGCTTTAAGACGTCCAAAAAATCCCACGACCTCCCGGAATCACGACCATGGTGAGGCGCAATCAGAAGATCACAGTTGGCGACGTCGTCCGCGTAATTTTCTAGGATGTGCTCCCAGGTCGCATCATGTGAGTCACCCGAAAAGATGATTTTGAATCCACCCGTTTTGTAGACGATCACGTAGGAGCAGTCGTTGAAATCTTCGCTTTCATTGGCGCTGTCCACCAGTTCCTGAGTTGGAGCGATAACTTGCAAGCCATCGCCCCCTCCCCCGTTGTCATCCTTGTTCGCAAACTTGAATGACTTGCCCGCCAAGATTTCGAGGGTCGTCGTTCTTGTCTCTTTGCCATCTCGAACCGTCACATACCGATCCCAGTCCTCTTCTTTATACCGGATGGTCCCGCCAAATTCCGGTTTCGTTTTGTCGGCTCCCGAATGCCAGAAATTATTGACCGTTACTCATAAGTCAGAAATATATGAGACAGATGGATGTCTGAAGAATGAACGAACCAGGGATGGATCGTTGGCGATGGATTGAAGTTGCACATCAACGCGACATTCCAATTTTTCACCTGCTTTCA
>JAGWLR010000058.1 GCA_028864885.1 Burkholderiales bacterium
GGCTTCCAATGCCAGCTTGGCGGACGACTCTGCCGCCTCGTAGGCTTGCACCTGAGCCAAACCCGATTGGACCCCGTAGTAGGCCTGACGGGTGCCAAGGGCGACGCTGCGTTTGGCGTTGTCCAGGTCGCTCTCGGCCTTTTGTTCAAGGACCAGGGTTTCTTTGACGCGGTTTTGAACGGCAAAGCCAGCAAACAGTGGCACATTGAGTTGAACCCCGATGGTCGAGGTCGTGCCGGCACCCATCGTGGCTTGCGCCAGAGTGCTGTAGCCCGAGGTGCTCAGCTTGGACACGGACCCAACCAAGTCCACGGTGGGCAGATGGCCGTCGCGGGCCTTGCTGGTTTCCAGGCGGGCGATTTCAAGGCCAGCTTGGGCTTTCTGGACGATCGGGGCTTGTGCCGACTGGGCGACCCATTCATCTACCTGCCCGGGATTGAGTTGGGACAGATTGACGGGCGTCTGCAATGGATCAGGTTGAACATTGGCGCGTCCGACCAGTTGGTCGAGGGCAATGCGCTTGACTTGCAAGTCGTTGGCCGCAGCTATTTCTTGAGCGGAAGCGAGATCAAAACGGGCCTGCGCTTCGCGTGAATCGGTGATGGTGGCGTTGCCGACTTCAAAGTTGCGCTTGGCAGCGGCCAATTGCTCGGCCAAGGCCTTTTTATTGGCTTGCGCCGTGGTCAGCAGGTCTTGCGCTGACAGCACATCGAAGTACGCCTGGGTGACCCGCACGGCCAGATCGTCTTCAGCCATTTTCAGATCGGCCTGGGCTGCTGCCACTGCCTGCTCAGATTGGCTGATGTTGTCCCAGTTGGTCTTGTTGAAGAGGGCTTCGGTGGCTTGCACCGCCACGTTGCGGCGTGTACCGGTGACGTCAGCGCCATAGGGGGCCGGTGCCGACGAGTTCATGTGCGATCGCGTGGCGCTGGCTTGCAGCCCCACTTGAGGCATCCACGTGGATTTGGCTTGCGCGGGCTTGTAGCCTGTGGCTTCTGCTTGCGCTTTGGCGGCCAGGTAGGTGGCGTCGTAGGCTTTGGCGGCTTGATACAGCTCGATCAGCCCCTCTGCATGAACGGCTGGCATCGCGGTCCACATCGCTGCGCAGGCTGCAATGGCCTTCAAATGGGGGCGGCCGGTGCGCTGGAGACGTGTGTGTTGAAGACCGTGGTGGTGAAGCCAGTTCAGCATGAGAGGGTCCTTGTCCGATCAATCGGGTGTCAGAAGGCGGTGTCAGAAGGTGAAGCGTGAGGGCTCAGCAAACCCGGGCAGACGATCTGCAATGGTGTCGAACAGTTCGGTTTGTTCGAATTGTTTGTCGCCGGTGCGGGTGACCAGGGTGGCTTGCATCACCGGCTCGTCGCCCACGATGGCCAGCAGGCGTCCGCCGACCTTGAGTTGGTCCAGCAGGGTTTGGGGAATGGATTGCACCGAGCCTGCGAGCAAAATGGCGTCGAACGGGGCTTGGCCAGGCAGGCCCTGCGCGCCGTTGCCTTGCTGCACGTCGGCATTCGAGATGCCCGCTTTGCGCAGGTTCTGACGAGCGGCTTCCACCAAGTCGGCGTGCGCATCCAGCGCAGTCACGCGTTGGGCCTTGTGAGCGATCAATGCGGTGATGTAACCCGTGCCCACGCCGATTTGCAGAACGGCGTCGTGCTTGGTCAGATTCAAGTCTTGCACCAGGCGGGCTTCCAGCCGGGGCGGCAGCAGCTTGGTGCCGTTGTCCAGGGGGATCTCCAGATCCATGAAGGCCTGCCCGCGGTGCGCTGCGGGCACGAACTCTTCACGGCGCACGGCAGACAACAGCGACAACACTGATGTGTCCAGAACGTCCCAGGGACGGATCTGTTGTTCGATCATGTTGAAGCGGGCTTGTTCGATATTCATGCTGGCATCCTAGAGTGCAAAGGCAAAGCCGAGATTTTATGGAGGTCGGCAGCGTATTTGCGTTCAGGGTGAGGTTGTTTGCAAAGGTTGTCGTCAAAAGGCTTGAGGCAAGTCAGGGCGAACCTCCAGGCCCCGCAAAAGCAGCTCAATTTGTGTACGGATGAAAACATCGGGCTGTAACTGGATGGGCGGCGCAATACATGCATCCGCACACTGCCGGTACAGCACCAGGAATTGCATGGGGGCCACCAGGGCCATCACCACCGATGAGACGTCCATGGGGCGGAATTCGCCGCGGTCAATGCCCCGTTGCACCGCTCGGCTGAGCAGGTTATGGCAAGGCACCACCACTTCGTCCATGTAGAACTGCGCCAGATCGGGAAAGTTGGCCGCCTCTGCGATGATCAACTTGCTGATGCCAGCGGCTTTGGCCTGACCGACGCGAGACCACCAGGTTTGGGCCAGGTCTTGCAGCAGCTCGGACGAAGAGCCGTCGTATTGCTCAACCAGGCCTTCACCTTCGACGATCACTTGGGTGAGGTGCGCCCGAACAACGGCTTTGAACAACTCGTCTTTGCTGGGGTAGTAGAGGTATAGCGTGCCCTTGGAGACCCCGGCCAGTTTGGCGACTTCCTCAGCGCGCGTGGCCGCCAGACCCTTCTCGATGAAAAGGGTGAGAGCGGCCTCCAGGAGTTCCTGAGGACGGGCCACCTTCCGGCGCCGACGGGTGAGTCGGGTCAGCGGGCAGCTCGATTCGGCGTTGAGGGTGGTCGTGGTCACGTGAGAATTCGGTAACTGACTCGTGAGTCAGTAATGTATCGTGAGTGCGATGAATGGTCAATATACCCCTATGGGTATGTGGATGCAAGAGGTGCGCCCGAGCAAATTGGTCCGGGTTTGTCTGGTGTTGCGTTGTATCGGGGTAAAACTGACGATAGGCGTTGTCAAAATTTTTCGAGCGTCGTGAATAATCGATCCATGACCCGACCTCAAGCGCAGCCGCGGGCGGCCTACGCCCACTTCAGCACCATCACCACGCGGTGGATGGACAATGACATGTATGGGCATGTGAACAACGTGACCTACTACAGCTACTTCGACACCGCGGTGAACACTTACCTGATCGATGCAGGTGTTCTGGACATTCATGCAGGCGAGGTGATTGGTCTGGTGATCGAGACCCACTGCAATTACTTCGCGCCGCTGTCCTTCCCCAAGCCGGTTGAGGCAGGGATCCGAGTGGCCCACATCGGCAAAAGCAGCGTGCGTTATGAGATCGGTCTGTTCGAGGCTGGTGAGCCGATGGCTGCGGCATGCGGGCATTTTGTTCACGTGTACGTGGATCGCGCGACGCGCCGGCCAACCCCTTTGCCCGAGGCCTTCCTCAAGGCCTTGAATCGTCTGCAAATGACCCAGTGAAGAGTACCTAGCATGACCCATCCAGCCTCTGTTCCTCGTGAGCCTGACCACATCACCACCGACACCATTGCGGCAGTGGATCACGCCATCACGACACGCCGATCGATCCGACGGTTCTTGTCCAAGGCCGTGTCCAAAGAAACGATCGAGGAAATTTTGAAGGTGGCGTCGCGCGCGCCTTCGGGCACCAACACGCAACCTTGGCGTGTGCACGTGTTGACCGGCGCTTCGCGTCAATCGCTGGTCGACAAAATCATGGCCATTCACAATGACCCGGCACAGTTGTCGCAGCACCAGGAAGAGTACGACTACTACCCGAAGGAATGGGTCTCGCCCTACATTGATCGGCGCCGCAAGGTGGGCTGGGACATGTACGGCATCATGGGCATCGCCAAAGGCGACAAAGAGCGCATGCATGCCCAGCAAGGGCGCAACTACCAGTACTTCGATGCGCCCGTCGGGCTGGTGTTCACGATCGATCGGATCATGGGGCGCGGCAGCTGGCTTGATTACGGCATGTTCCTGCAAAACATCATGGTGGCTGCGCGTGCCAGGGGGCTGGATACCTGTCCTCAGGCGGCCTTCAACCACTTCCACGATGTGATCGAGTCGCATCTGGGCTTGAATCCTGAAAAAGAAATGGTGGTGGTGAGCATGGCGCTCGGGTACGCCGATCCGGATTCGATCGACAACACCTTGTTGACGGAGCGCGAGCCCGTCGATGCCTTCACGAAGTTCTGGGACTGAACACAAAAGAGCGAAACCGAGGAGAACAAGATGAGCCTGATGGGCCAGATGATGAACATGCCCTTGCTGATTTCGTCGTTGTTGACGCATGCAGCGCGGCACAACGGCGACACCGAGATCGTGTCCAAGCGCGTGGAAGGCGACATGCACCGCACGACGTGGGCCGAGGTCGAGGCGCGTTCGCGCAAGTTGGCGCAGGCGCTGGCTCGCTTGGGCTGTGAGCCAGGGGATCGGGTCGGCACGCTGGCCTGGAACGGCTATCGTCACCTGGAGATCTACTACGGCACCTCGGGATCGCAGTTGGTGTGTCACACCGTGAACCCGCGCCTGTTTCCTCAGCAGATTGCCTGGATCGTCAACGACGCACAGGACAAGGTGCTGTTCGTGGACATCAATTTGCTGCCTTTGGTAGAAAAGCTCATCGACAGCTTGAAATCGGTGCAAGCTGTGGTGTTGATGGCTGGCCGAGAGAACATGCCGCGTGAAACGTCGATCCCCAAGCTGCTTTGCTATGAGGATCTGATTGACACCGAAGATGGGCAATACCACTGGCCTGAGTTTGATGAAAACGCAGCGGCGACGATTTGCTACACCTCGGGGACCACAGGCAATCCGAAGGGCGCGGTGTATTCCCATCGCTCGACGGTGCTGCATGCGATGGCTGCGGCTTTGCCAGATGCCATGTGTTTGAAGGCCACCGACACGGTGTTGCCGGTGGTGCCGATGTTCCACGTCAACGCTTGGGGCATCCCTTATGCGGCGGCCTTGGTGGGCTGCAAGTTGGTCATGCCGGGGCATCATCTCGATGGGGCGTCGCTGTACCAGTTGTTTGAAGACGAGCAGGTCACCATCAGTGCTGGCGTGCCCACCATCTGGCTGGGCCTGCTCAATCACGTCAAGCAAAACAACCTGCGTTTCTCGAGCTTCCGGACCACCATCATCGGTGGAGCGGCTTGTCCGCCAGCCATGATCCGGGCGTTCGAAAACGATTACGACGTGGAGGTGGTGCATGCGTGGGGCATGACGGAGTTGTCGCCCATCGGGACGCTGGGGCGTTTGAAATCCAAGCACGCCGACCTGCCCGCTGAGCACAAGCAGAAGATTCTGGAAAAGCAAGGCAAATCGGTGTTCGGCATCGACATGCGGATCGTCAATGCCGAGGGGGACGTGTTGCCCTGGGATGGCAAGACCTCAGGTGATCTGGAGGTGCGGGGGCACTGGGTCATCCAGAGCTATTTCAACGTCGACAAGTCGCCCTTGCACGATGGTTGGTTTCCCACTGGCGACGTCGCGACCATCGATCCCGATGGCTACATGCAGATCACGGATCGCAGCAAGGATGTGATCAAGTCGGGCGGCGAGTGGATCAGTTCGATTGATCTGGAAAATGCGGTGATGGCACACCCTGCTGTGCACGAAGCGGCCGTGATTGCCGCGCATCATCCGAAATGGGACGAACGCCCGCTGTTGGTGGTGGTGAAGAAGCCAGGTGTCGATGTCACCCGCGAGGAGTTGCTCGCCTTCTACGAAGGAAAAATTCCGCGCTGGCAGGTGCCTGATGACGTGGTCTTTGTGACCGAAATTCCGCATACAGCGACTGGCAAGATCTACAAGCTGGGCCTGCGGGAGCAGTTCAAAGACCATAAATTGCCGGGGGATGTGATCAACATCTCGTAACAGTCGCCCGACTATTCTTACAATACGTCTTTTCAGATTGGCGCAAATTGTCATCAGGACCTTGGCGCCATATCGTGATGCCTGGGTACAGGTATCTGACTACTTGTGAGAGATGGTGATGAGCACTACCTACAGCGTGACCGACGGCGTGGCCGTCATTTCCCTGGCCAACCCCCCCGTCAACGGGCTGGGGCAGAGCACCCGGGCTGGCATCGTCGATGGCTTGAACAAGGCTTTGGCCGACGACGCCGTTTCAGCCGTGGTGCTCACGGGCGCGGGCAAGGTGTTCTGTGGCGGCGCTGATATTCGCGAATTCGGCACCCCGGCGGCTTTTGCCGAGCCGGGTTTGCATGCGGTCATCCGTGCCATCGAGGCCAGCACCAAGCCTGTGGTGGCTGCCATCCATGGCGTGGTGATGGGTGGGGGGCTGGAGCTGGCCTTGGGTTGTCACTACCGCGTGGTGGTGCCGGGTGTGCAGGTCTCCTTCCCTGAAGTCAACATTGGTTTGATCCCGGGGGGTGGGGGCACGCAGCGGATGCCTCGCGTGATTCCGGTCGAGATGACTCTGCAAATGGTGACCAGCGGGGCTTCGGTGGCCAGCGAGAAGCTGTACAAGGTGCCAGGCCAGAAACTCTTTGATCGTTTGGTCGACGGCGACCTGGTGCTCGGTGCCATTGCATTTGCCAAGGAGATTGCCGCGGTGCGCCCCATGCCGCTGGTTCGTCATTTGCTGGTTCAAGCCTCGTCTGATCCTGAGTTGTTCAACAAGGCGCGTGCCGAAATGGCCAAGGCACGCAAAGGCTTGATTTCGCCCCAGCGCTGCATTGATGCGGTAGAGGTGGCCACCCAGATGAATATCGATGCAGGCATCGACCGAGAGCTGGAAATCTTCATGGACATCATGGTGGGCACCCAGGCCAAGGCCATGCAGCATGCCTTCTTTGGCGAGCGTGCCGCAGCCAAGATCCCCGATGTACCGGATAACACGCCCGTGCGTGACATCAAGCGGGTGGCCGTGATCGGAGCCGGCACCATGGGGGGCGGCATCACCATGTGCTTCCTGAACGCCGGCATCCCCGTCACCTTGCTGGAAATGAAGCAAGAGGCCATCGATCGTGGTGTGGGCGTGATCCGCAAGAACTACGAAGCCCAGGTGGCCAAGGGCAAGCTGGCGCAAGACAAGTACGACGCCCGCATGGCCTTGCTCCAAACCACCTTGAGCTATGACGACATTGCCCAGGCGGACATGGTGATCGAGGCGGTGTTCGAAGATTTCGGTGTCAAGTCGCAGGTCTTCACCAAGCTGGACCAAATCATGAAGGCCGGAGCCATCCTGGCTTCAAACACCTCGACGCTTGATGTCGACAAGATCGCTGAAGTGACCCAGCGCCCCAGCGATGTGGTGGGGCTGCACTTTTTCAGCCCCGCCAATGTGATGCGTCTGCTGGAAGTGGTGCGCAGCAAGCACACTGCCAAGGATGTGATGGCCACGGTGATGCAGGTAGCCAAGAAGATCAAGAAGGTGGCCGTGGTGTCGGGGGTGTGCGATGGCTTCATCGGCAACCGCATGTTTGAGCCGTACACCCGCCAAGCCTTCTTCCTGGTGCAAGAGGGGGCGACGGTACAGCAGGTGGACAAGGCCGCCGAAGCCTTTGGCTTTGCCATGGGCCCCTTCCGGGTTGGCGATCTGGCTGGCAACGACATTGGTTGGGCCATCCGCAAGCGCCGCGCCATTGAACGGCCTGACGTGATCTACAGCAAAGTAGGCGATGCCATTTGCGAGCTGGGCCGTTTTGGCCAGAAGGTCGGCAAGGGCTGGTACGACTATGAAGCGGGTAAGCGTGAGCCTGTGCCTTCTGCCGAAGTGCAGGCGGTGATCGACAAGGTGCGCGCTGACAAGGGGATCACAGCTCGCGCGATCAGCGACGACGAAATCGTGAGCCGTCTGGTGCTGGCCATGGTCAACGAGGGGGCGCAGATCCTGGAAGAGGGCATTGCCAACAAGGCCTCTGACATCGACATGGTCTACTTGACCGGCTATGGCTTCCCCCTGGTGTGGGGCGGCCCGATGCTGTATGCAGACCTGATGGGCCTGCCCAAGGTGGTCGAGAAGATGAAGCAGTTTGCAGCCAACCCGAATGACGATCAGGCCTTCTGGCAGCCTGCGCCCTTGTTGGTGACACTGGCCAGTGAAGGCAAGACCTTCACGGGTGTGAAACTCTGATTGTTTTGCCCTGACTTGTTGGGTATCCACACGGTCCGCATGGCGTCTGTCATGCGGACTTTTTGTTTTCTGGCAGAATGCTTTTGAATTTGACATGGCGTCATGTCAAAATTGTGGCTCTGCCAAGGAAGGACACCCATGTCGTTCATTGAAACCACTCGCCGGGGGCATGTGCTCGAGATCAAGGTCAACCGTGCTGACAAGCACAATGCCTTGTCGCCCGAGATGTATCAGGATCTGGCCCGTGCTTACACGGAACTCAGTCAGGACCCCGAATTGCGCGTGGGCCTGCTCTATGGCGAGGGCAAGCACTTCACCTCGGGCATCGAGTTGGACAAGTGGGCGCCCATCTTTTCAGGCGGTCAGGGCTTTACGGTGCAAGGCGGGCAGGTCGATCCCTTCGGCATCAAGGGAGCGCGTCACACCAAGCCGGTGGTGATGGCGGTGCAAGGCAACTGCTTCACGTGGGGCGTTGAAATCCTGCTGAACACCGAGGTTCGTGTCGCCGCTGATGACACGCGTTTTGCCATGCTGGAAGTCAAGCGTGGGATCTTCCCGTGCGGTGGCGCGACCTTGCGATTGCCTCAGCAGATGGGGTGGGCCAATGCCCAGCGCTATTTGCTGACGGGGGATGCGTGGTCCGCTCAAGAAGCGCATCGCCTGGGGCTGGTGCAAGAGGTGGTGCCGGCTGGCGAGCAGTTGGACAAAGCCCGTGAGATCGCTGAGAAGATTGCCAAGGCGGCGCCCTTGGGCGTGCAAAACGTCTTGAAGTCCACGCGGCTGGCCTGGACAGAAGGCGAACAGGCTGCCGCGGCGTCTTTGTTCACCGACATGCTGGCGGTGATGAAGAGCGAAGATGCCCTCGAAGGCGTGAAGTCTTTTCTGGAGCGACGCGAAGCGGTTTTCACGGGCCGCTGAGTCGCTGGATTTTCTTCTCTGTTCAACTCATCAACAAGGCAGACCATGAGCCTTCGTCAAACCCTCGATTTCATGCTGTACGACTGGTTGAAGGTGGAGCAGTTGTGCTCGCGCCCTCGCCATACTGAGCACAACCGCGAAACCTTCGACGCGGTGCTGGACCTCAGCCAGAAGCTGGCTGACGAGCAGTTCGCGCCGTACAACCGTCTGGTCGATGTACAAGAACCCGAGTTCGATGGCGAACGTGTGCACCTGCCCGCTGAGACCGCGCAGGCGCTCAAAGCGTTCGGCGACTCTGGGTTGATCGCGGCGGCGATGGACGTCGAAGTCGGCGGCATGCAATTGCCTACCGTGATCGATATGGCAGCACGCAGCTACTTCTGCAAGGCCAGCATTGGCATGTCGGGCTACTTGATGCTCAACCGGGGCAATGCCAACACCATCTTGGCGCATGGTACGCCCACGCAGGTCGAGGTGTTTGCCAAGCCTGCCTTTGAAGGTCGTACCTTTGGCACCATGTGTTTGAGCGAGCCACAAGCAGGATCAAGTCTGTCTGACATCGTGACCAAGGCGGTGCCTGATGTGGTCGGGGCAGATGCCAGTGTGCCCGACTGGCAGCAAGACCCCTTGGGCCCACGCTATCGCCTGACTGGCAACAAGATGTGGATCTCGGGCGGCGAGCATGAGATGGGGGAGAACATCGTTCACCTGGTGCTGGCCAAGATTCCGGATGAATCCGGCAAGACGATCCCCGGTGTGAAGGGCATCTCCCTGTTCATCGTGCCACGCAAGCTGGTGCAGGCCGATGGAACCATCACCGACGTGCGCAATGACGTGTCGCTGGCTGGGCTGAATCACAAGTGCGGTTTCCGTGGCACGGTCAACACGCTGCTGAACTTTGGCGAAGGCCGCTTCAAGGTACGCGGGCAAGCCGGTGCCATTGGCTACCTGATTGGCGAAAAAGGGCAGGGCCTCAAGGCCATGTTCACCCTGATGAACGAGGCGCGCATTGGGGTCGGTCTGGGCGCCACCATGCTGGGTTACGCGGGCTTTGAAGCCTCACTGGATTACGCGAGACAGCGTCCCCAAGGCCGGCCCATGACAGCGGCCGGCAAGGATGCCGCCAGCCCTCAAGTGCCTATCATCGAACACACAGACGTCAAGCGCATGCTGCTGGCTCAAAAGGCCATCACGGAAGGGGGGCTGGCCCTGGCTCTGATCTGCGCCAGTCTGGTCGATGAAGAGCAAACCGGCACGCCTGAAGCGAAGGCGCAAGCCTCGCTGCTATTGGAGTTGCTGACCCCGATTGCCAAAAGCTGGCCCAGTGAGTGGGCCCTGGAGGCCAACAGCCTGGCCATTCAGGTGCTGGGGGGCTACGGCTACACGCGGGATTTTCCTGTCGAGCAATACTGGCGTGATAACCGCTTGAACATGATCCACGAGGGCACCCATGGCATCCAAGGCCTGGATCTGTTGGGTCGCAAGGTGGTGATGAACGGCGGGCAGGCTCTGGCGGTGCTGGGCGCGCGTATCACCCAGACCATCGAAAAAGCCAACGGGGTCGATGCGCTGGCGGGCCATGCGCAGGCGCTGGGCAAGGCCTTGAACAAGGTGGCTCACGCTACGCAAGCAGCTTGGTCGACCGGCAAACCGGAAGAAGCCCTGGCCAATGCCACACCCTACCTTCAGGCGTTTGGGCACACCGTGCTGGCCTGGATCTGGTTGGAGCTGGCTCTGGCGGCTCAGGCTAATGGAAATCGCGTGGCCGAAGCAGCCTTCGTGCAAGGCAAACTGGCCGCTTGCGATTATTTCTTCCACTTTGAACTGCCGCGCATCGACGCTTGGCTGGCGGTGGTGTCCAAGCGGGACATGACCTGTGCCCAGGTGCAAGCCGACTGGTTCTGACACATACCAACATGATTCGACACATCGTGATGTGGACGCTCAAGCGACCCGAAGACGCCCCCAAGGTCAAAGCCTTGCTCGAGAGCTGCCAGGCCGTCGTGCCCGGCATTCATGAATTTCAGGTCGGCATCAAAACCGAGGGCCTGGACGCCAACTGCGACGTGGTACTGGTGTCGACCTTCGCCGATGCCGCTGCGCTGGCGGCCTATCAGCCGCACCCCCACCACCAGGGCGTCGTGGCCCAGATCCGCGAGATGGCGGCCACCCGCCACGTGCTGGACTATCCGTGCTGAAGGTGCAGGGGATGAGCGAAGGCGAAGCCTCCGACGACCGGATCGCGGTGCCGCCGCTTTCGCGCAGCCCGTTTGTGGCCCAACTCGGCTGCCAGCTTGATCACCTTGAGCATGGGCGAGCCCAACTCAGTCTGCAGGTGCAGGAGGGGGTTCACACCAACTTGTTTGGGGTGGCCCACGGCGGCGTGTTGATGACCTTGCTGGATGTGGTCATGGCGTACGCGGCACGGAGCTTGGGGGAAGTGCAGCCCAATGGCGAACCCGTCGGGGTGGTCACCGTCGATTTGCATACGCAGTTCGTCAAGCCAGGCGAAGGCTTGTTGCGCGCGGTGGGCGAAGTCCTGCGCCGAGAGGATCGCCTCGTGTTTTGCGGCGGGAGAGTGCTCAATGAGCGCGATCAGGTCTGTGCCGAGGCCAGCGGTACCTTCAAATTCATGAAGGCCCTTCCGGTTACTGCGACCACTGTCAAACCCTATTTGGGACAGGTTGACTGATTCCCATCCAACCCTGGAGCTAACCCATGTCTGCCATCAATCATCAGATTCTGCTGGTGTCTCGTCCTCAAGGCGAGGCCACTGTGGATAACTTCAAGCTGGTTGAGCAACCGCTGCCCACCGCGGAGGCCCTTCAAGATGGACAGGTGCTGGTCAAGCACCATTACCTGTCACTCGATCCGTACATGCGTGGCCGCATGAACGACAGCCGCAGCTATGCCGAGCCGCAGCCGCTCAATCAGGTGATGCTGGGCGGCACGGTGGGGGAAGTGGTGCTGAGCAAACACCCTAAGTTCGCGCCCGGAGATTCGGTGCTGGGCATGGGCGGTTGGCAGGAGTACTCTCTGGTGGATGCCAACGTGCGCGGCGCCTTGCACAAGGTTGACACGACGCACATCCCTTTGTCGGCCTATTTGGGGGCGGTGGGGATGCCAGGCGTCACAGCTTGGTATGGCTTGGTCAAGATCATCGCGCCCAAGGCGGGCGAAACGGTGGTCGTCAGTGCCGCCAGCGGTGCTGTCGGTAGCGTGGTGGGGCAGTTAGCCAAGGCGCGCGGCTGCCGGGTTGTGGGCTTTGCCGGCGGCGCAGACAAGTGCGATTACGTGGTGAAAGAGTTGGGTTTTGATGCGTGCATCGACTACAAGGCCCACCCCGATCCCAAGAGCCTGTACCTGGCCTTGAAGGAAGCCACACCCCAGGGGATCGATGGGTATTTCGAAAATGTCGGCGGGGCCATTCTGGATGCCGTGATGTTGCGCATGAACGCCTTTGGTCGCATTGCCATGTGCGGGATGATTGCGGGCTACGAAGGTCAGCCTTTGCCAATGGCCAACCCGTCCCTGATACTGGTGTCTCGCTTGAAGATCGAAGGGTTCATCGTGAGCGAGCACCCGGAAGTCTGGCCGGACGCCACGCAAGAATTGGGTGGCATGGTGGCCAAGGGGCAGATGAAGTTCAAAGAATCGATCGCCCAAGGTTTGGCGAGCGCGCCACAAGCCTTCCTGAGTTTGCTTAAAGGCAAAAACTTTGGCAAGCAATTGGTCAAACTGGTTTAACAAGCACAACAACTGTTCACACGCTGGAGAAACGCATGTCTTACTTGAAGCTGCAGGCGGGGCAAACTGCCGTCATCACTGGCGCGGCCAGTGGCTTTGGTCTGGAACTCGCTCGGTTGGGCGCAAAGAAGGGCCTGAATCTGGTGATCACCGATGTTCAGCAAGAGGCGCTGGACACGGTCACTGCCGAGTTGCGCGGCATGGGCGTGGAAGTGGCCGCGCTGCGTGGCGACGTGTCCCGTTCGGAGGATGTGCACGCTCTGGCCGAAATGTGCCAGGAGCGTTTTGGTGCACCCCATGTGGTGGTCAACAACGCCGGGGTGGCCCATGGCGGCTTGATCTGGGAGCACTCCCAGCGCGATTGGGAATGGGTCCTCGGGGTCAACTTGTGGGGTGTCATCCACGGCATGCGCTACTTCATGCCCTTGATGCTGGAGGCGGCTGAACAGGATCCCAACTGGCGCGGGCACATGGTCAACGTGGCTTCGATGGCGGGCTTGGTGAACACGCCGAACATGGGCGCCTACAACGTGAGCAAGCACGCTGTGGTGAGTTTGAGCGAAACGATGTACCAGGACCTGGCGCTGGTGTCTGAGCAAATCCATTGCTCGGTGCTGTGCCCCTACTTCGTGCCCACCAGCATCCACAACTCACACCTGAACCGCCCGGCTGAGCTGCGTAGCGATGCCAAGCCGACAGTCAGCCAGATGGTGGCCCATGCCTCCAGCACCAAGGCCGTGACATCAGGCAAGGTGACGGCGGCCGAGGTGGCCGCCATGGTGTACGACGCCGTCGAGAAGGGGCATTTCTACATCTACAGCCACCCTGAGGCCCTGGAGATCGTCAAGACCCGCATGGAGGACATCATCCAGGGGCGCAACCCCAGCGACCCCTTCGCGGCCAAGCCTGAGCTGGGTCAACAGTTGCGTGCGGCCTTGCGCAACGGCGCGAAAGTCGCCCCGCAGAAGTAAGCCGGGTCAGCGTGCGTCCTGCTCGCGGTGGCGAGCCAGGACGACGCCGCGTGGGGCAAAACGTTGCACGAGTTGCTCCACGCAGTACACCGATCGGTGTTGCCCCCCTGTGCAACCGATGGCGACGGTCACGTAGCTGCGGTGGTCGCTTTCCATGGTGGGCAGCCAGCGCAGCAAAAACGCCTCGATCTGGGCGATCATTTCGGCCGATTCGGGCTGCTGGGCCAAGTAGTCGATCACCGGCTGATCCCGCCCCGTCAAGGGCTTGAGCTCCTTGATGTAATAGGGATTGGGCAGCATCCGCACATCGAAGACAAAGTCGGCGTCAATGGGCACGCCGTGCTTGAACGCAAACGATTCAAACACCAGGGTCAGGCGCGAAGGTGCAGCCTGCACGACATTGTGGATCCAGGTGCGCAACTGGGCCGGGCGCAGCAAGGTGGTGTCGATCACCGTCGACACCTCGCGCAAGGGGCTCAGCAACTCACGTTCGAGGTTGATGGTGTCAACCAGGATTTTTTCGCCCGAGGCCTCATCTACTTTCTGTCCAGTTTGAGACAAGGGATGAGGGCGACGGGTTTCCGAAAAGCGCCGAACCAAGGCATCCGTACTGGCATCCAGAAACACCGAGCGCACCATGATGCCTTCTTGCCGAAGCTGAGCCACGACAGGCAAAAGATCAGGCAGAGATTGCGCGCTGCGCACATCAACCGACACGGCCAGCCGGCGCTGCAAGTTGGGTGCGCGCTTTTGTTCAAGATCGACCAGACCTTGAAGAAGCTCAGGCGGCAGGTTATCCACACAAAAGTAGCCCGTGTCTTCCAACGCGTTCAGTGCCACGGATTTGCCTGATCCGGAGATCCCGGTCAGCAAGACGATGTCCATCACGCTCATGCGGCGACCTTTTTGCTGCTGTTTCGAGGCGCAGGCCGATTGGCTGCCGTCTCGTGTTCACGCGCAGATTGCAGCATGGCCTGGGCATGCGCGCGACTGGTGTCGGTGATGGCCCCACCCAGCATGCGGGCGATTTCATGCACCCGCTCGGTGTCGTCCACAGCGCGAATGTCACTGCTGGTCTGGCCATCCTTGAGGGCCTTGGACACGACCAGGTGTTGATGTGCGCAGGCGGCCACCTGAGCCAGGTGGGTGACGGCCAGCACTTGACGGTCACGGCCCAGTTGCTGCATCAATTGGCCCACGGTATCGGCTACGGCGCCGCCCACACCCGAATCAATTTCATCGAAGATCAGGGTGCCGACGGCAGCCCCCTCTGGGGTGGACTGGGATGTGGTCACGGCGATCGCGAGCGCCAAACGTGACAGTTCGCCGCCTGATGCCACCTTGCCCAGCGGGCGTGGCGTGCTCCCGGCGTGGCCTGCCACCAAAAATTCGACCGACTCCAGCCCAAAGGCCTGCGGCGCATCTTGCTTGATCAGGGTAACTTCAAAGCGCCCGCCCGCCATGCCCAGTGTTTGCATGGCCTGTGTCACGGCCTGACTCAATTGCGGGGCCACGGCAGCGCGCTGCTTGGATACTGCCTTGGCGGTGGTCACCCACGCCTTGTGTGCAGCGTCGGCTTGCTGCTCCAGCCCGGCTAGGTCAGCTGCCGCATCCAGCTCGGCCAATTCTTGCTTCCAGCTTTGCAGCAATTCGGGAAGTTCAGCCGGTTGGCGCCGGTAGCGGCGAGCCAGGCTCATCCACATTGACAGGCGGCCATCGAGTTCTTGCAGGCGATCCGGGTCGAGTTCGGTGTGGCGTAGCGCGGCGTTGATACTGTGAGCGGCATCTTGCAACTGCGCTTGCGCTCCTCGCAAAACCTCCAGGGCATTGGCGAGTTCCGGCTCATAGGTGGCCACTTCTTCCAGCGCATCAATCGCCCGGGAAGTCAGGGAATCGGCACTGTCGTCGGCTTCGGATACCGCATCCAAAGCCAGACGGGCCCCATCCAGGATGGCTTGCCCATGGCTCAAGCGTTGATGCTCGGCATTCAATTCATCCCACTCGTCGGCCTGCGGATTGAGTTTGTCCAGCTCGCCGATTTGCCATTGCAGACGCTCGCGTTCCCGGTCGAGATCGGCTTGCCGCAAGCGCGCGTCTTCCAGCTTCTGCTGGGCCTCTCGCCGAGCCACCCAAGCGGACTGCAATGTTGCCGTATCGACACCGCCTTGCGCATCCACCAAGGCGCGAACCGAATCGGCTCGGGTCAGGCTTTGCCAGGCATGTTGGCCATGGATGTCGACCAGGTGCTCGCCCAATTCCTTGAGTTGGGACACGGTCGCGGTACGTCCGTTGATCCAGGCGCGGCTTTTGCCTTGGCTGTCGACCACGCGGCGCAGCAACAAGGGCTCGCCGGGGGTAGCCTCGAACCCAGCTTCATCCAGCCAGGGCGTCAGCGTCGCCATCAAGGTGGCCGTGGGTTCGAATTCAGCCGTGATGTCGGCGCGGCTCGCCCCTTCGCGCACCACGCCAGCGTCGCCGCGGCTGCCCAAAGCCAGTTGCAGGGCGTCGATCAGAATGGATTTGCCAGCCCCGGTTTCACCAGTGAGGGCCGTGAAGCCCTGGCGCAGATCGACGTCCAGGGCGGTGACGATGACGAAGTCGCGCAGGATCAGGCGACGCAACATTTCAGCTGACTCCTTCGTTCCAGCGCATCTTGCGCCGCAGCGTGGCGTAGTAGTTCCAACCTTGTGGGTGCAGGAAGCGCACCCGATGAGGCGAGCGCCGCACCGTGACCCGGTCGCCGTGCAGCAGGCTGGCCAGACTTTGCATGTCGAAGTTCATGCTGGCGTCCTTGCCGGCCACGATTTCGATGTCGATGGTGCCCGTATCGGGGACCACGATCGGGCGGTTGGACAAGGTGTGAGAGGCGATCGGCACCATCACCCAGCCATTCAAGCCAGGGTGCAGGATCGGGCCGCCGGCAGACAGGGCGTAGGCGGTCGAGCCAGTGGGGGATGCCACGATCAGGCCGTCGGCCCGGTAGTTGGCCACAAACAGCCCATCCACTTCGGCCCGCAGCTCGACCATGCTGGCGGTGGCGCCGCGGCTGACCACCACTTCGTTGATCGCATAGTCTTCGTAAATCGTTTCCAGGCCGCCTTCGCGCCGCGGGCGCAGCACGGCCCCCTCTAAAACCGAGCGTGACTCTTCTTCGTAGTGGCCGCTCAGAATTTGAGGCAAGGCCACCGCCACATCGCGTTGCTGAATGTCGGTGATGAAACCCAGGCGCCCCTGGTTGATCCCGATCAGCGGCACGTTGTACTTGCACAGTTCACGCGCGATGGCGAGCATCGTGCCGTCGCCCCCCACCACCACGGCCACATCGCATTCCCGGCCGATTTGATCCAGGGTCAGCGAAGGGTAGTCGGCCAGGCCGGTGTTGAGGGCGGTTTCCACTTCCACCGACACATCCACCCCAGTACGGGACAGCGTATGCGCCACATCTTCCAGAACGGGGCGGATGCCTCGGGCCTGGTATTTGCCAATCAAGGCAGCATGACGAAAGCGACAGGAAGTGGTGATCGACATGCGAGGAATTACACCACAGCGATCTGTGAAACCGCACCACGCATCCCGCAGGCGATCCCCCCTATTTGCCCGCATCCGCCCTAAAATGAGCCGACATGCTGGATGACCGAGCCAAGATTCTTCTGAAAGCGCTGGTTGAGCGCTACATTGCCGACGGGCAGCCCGTGGGGTCGCGCACGCTTTCGCGTGCCTCCGGGCTGGAGTTGTCTGCTGCCACCATCCGAAACGTGATGGCAGATCTGGAAGAAATGGGCCTGATCGTCAGCCCCCACACCTCTGCGGGCCGGGTGCCCACCGCCCGGGGCTATCGCCTGTTTGTGGACACCATGCTCACGGCGCGCCAGCTGTCTCTGGATGACCTGGATGCCCAGACGCGCGAACAACTGCTGCCCGACCAGCCGCAACGCGTGATCGCCAACGCCGCCCAAATGCTGTCGAGCCTGTCGCAATTCGTCGGGGTGGTGACCGCTCCACGCAAGCCCTCGGTGTTTCGCCACATCGAATTTTTGCGCCTGGGCGAAAAGCGGGTGCTCGTCATCCTGGTGGCGCCCGATGGCGACGTGCAAAACCGCGTGATCTTCACGGCGCAGGATTTCACTCAATCCCAGTTGGTCGAAGCCAGCAACATCCTCAATCGGCATTACTCGGGTTTGTCGATTGAAGAAATGCGCGAACGCCTCAAGCACGAGGTGGATCAGTTGCGCAGTGACATCGGCGCCCTGATGCAGCAAGCGGTGCAGGCCGGCAGCGACGCCATGGCCGAAAGCACCGAGCAGGTGGTGGTTTCAGGCGAGCGCAACCTCTTGACGGTCGAAGATTTTTCCAGCGACCTGGGGTCGTTGCGGCGCCTGTTCGATCTGTTCGAGCAAAAGACGCAGCTGATGCGCCTGCTCGATGGCTCCAGCCGTGCAGAGGGCGTGCAGATCTACATCGGCGGCGAAAGCCAGATCGTGCCGTTTGAGGAACTGTCTGTCGTGTCCGCCCCGTACGAGATCAACGGCCAGGTGGTGGGCACGCTGGGCGTGATCGGGCCGACCCGCATGGCCTACGACCGCATGATCGAAATCGTCGACATCACCTCGCGCCTCGTCAGCAACGCGCTCAGCCAGAAGTAAGCCCCGCCGCGATCGTCAGCGTTTGCCCGCCGGGCCCCCTGGCTGGTGCCGCGACTGCGATTGATTGTGCCCACCGACGTGGGATTCGCGGTCGCTGCGGCTTTCTGGCGTGCGCATGCCCTGGTTGATCTGGGTGGCGGGTTGCGCTCCCATCTTGTTGTGGTCGTTTTCGACTTTGCGGGCGTGGGGTGTCTGACGATCTGCCGGATTTTTGGATTGGGTCATGGTCCGCTCTCCTTGCTGGGCTGTACCGCCAGAGTGGCGATGCAAACACAGTAGTCCAGACGTGGGCGCCGGCCCATCCCCAATTCAAGGTCGAGCCGGTGTGCATAGGCTCTACAATCTCGCCTTTCCCGCCACGGGGGCCGTTAGCTCAGTTGGTTAGAGCAGAGGACTCATAATCCTTTGGTCGTTGGTTCAAGTCCAACACGGCCTACCAAGTATTCATCGGGGTTTGCGGGCGATTTCGTCGCTGCGCCATAAGCTGGAATTTGCCAAAAGGTACAAATTCGGTACAGTGGTCAGTGACAGATCCATTAGAGAGCCTGCATGCCCACCATTGTTAAGACCGATTCAGGGACCTGGAAAGCCGTCATCCGCAAGACCGGCTTCCCCACTACCACCAAGACCTTCCGCCTCAAGCGCGATGCTGAGGACTGGGCCCGCACCACAGAAGACGAAATGGTGCGCGGCATGTACGTCAAACGTGCGCCTGCCGAGAAGCTGCTGTTTGCTGATGCCATCGACCGGTACCTGGCCGAAGTCACCCCCAGCAAGCGACCTTTCACGCAGGCAGGCGAAAAGCATCGAGCGGCAACGCTAAAGAAGTACTTCGGCAAGTACTCGCTGGCAGGCATCACGGCCGAGTTGGTGGCCAAGTACCGCGATGAGCGCCTGGCTGGTTTGGACCGTCTGGATGCCGATGGCAACCCCAAGCCGCGTGCTGCTAACTCGGTGCGGTTGGAGCTGGCCCTGATCGGCCACCTGTTCACCGTGGCCATCAAGGAATGGGGCTTGGGGCTGATCTACAACCCCGTGCTGAACATCCGACGGCCATCGCCAGGTGCTGGCCGCAATAGGCGCTTGTCGGCCAAGGAAGAGGCCACGCTGTTTGCCTTGATTGATCAGTACTCCAACCCTATGCTGCGCTGGATCGCGCGCATTGCCATCGAGACGGGCATGCGCTCGTCGGAGATAGCCACGCTGATGCTTGACCAGGTGGACCTGAAGAAGCGGGTGGTGTTGCTCAAGCAGACCAAGAACACCACGCAGCGCACCGTGCCCTTGAGCAAGAAGGCGACCGAGCTGTTCGCCGAGGCGCTGGCCAACCCCGCGCGGCCAAAGAAGGAAACGCACTTGGTGTTCTTTGGTGAGCCTGGCAAGGACGAGAAGCGCCGCCCCTACAACTTCAACAAGGCCTGGCGCGAGATCAAGGCCAAGGCCGGCATGCCTGAACTGCATTTCCATGACCTACGCCATGAAGCTGTCAGCCGCTTTGTTGAGGCAGGCCTAAGCGACCAGGAAGTGTCTGCCATCAGCGGGCACAAGTCGATGCAAATGCTCAAGCGTTATACGCATTTGCGGGCGGAGGATCTGGTTTCAAAACTGGACAAAATTGCCGATCAATAACGGTGGCAACGGGGGATATATGGATGCTAGATCTATCAAGCGCCGTGCATGCAAGAGGCAAGGCCGGATGCTGTTATTGCGGGCCTTGATGTCCGAAGACATGCGGGAATGGGACCAAATGGCGCCAATAGGCCGCGAATTTGGGAGCCCAGACTTCGAGAGGCTGATGGCCACTGATGATGCTGCCGGGGCTGAACAGGTCGCTCAGTCGACAGATGCCATCTAGTTTTTCAAAGCTTCTGGCTTCCCGCTGAGCCATTGCGCCTTGATTCTGGATTTGAAAATCGGGATCCCAGTCTCTCTGATTTCAACGTGATATTGGCCTTCGTCTTCGGACAGGCTCTTCAGCAGCAATTCGCGGTCGTTCAGAATTTCGATCGTCGTTGTTGAGAATGGTCGACGCATGAAAACGTATCCGTCCAGTCCGAGAGACTTACGCGCAAGCGGTTTGAATTGCTCGTCCAGTAGGGTTAGCTGAGTACTTTCTTCCCACGGATCATTGAAATCCGTCACCAAAAGAAAGCCCCCAGGTAACTCAAACTGATCGACCAGTTTGATGCCAGAGATCATTCGATTCGTTGAGACTCCGTCAGCCATCAACCGACACTTGGTCGCATCCTCACCGGTAGGTGAATGCAGCTTAAAGCGGTTTATTCGTTTCACTTTTCGGGCCAGAAGTAATCAAAGACTTCGCTAGAGCCTACCCCAAGCAAAGCAGCGCCAACGAACATACTCACACCGACAACCCATCCAGCAGGGTTGCTTGCAATGAATGCGACAGCAGCGCCAGCGCCCACTCCACCAACAGCCCCAGCACCAAGGGTGATGCCTTCCTTGGTGGCTTGCCTTTTCTTGTCTTCTGCTTCAAGAATGTTGTAGACGGAAATCGCCAGGGTTGCAATCAGGAACGCTCGACCCGCAGCGCCAAATAGCTTCGCTCGGTTGTTCATCTTGGCTTGCGGCCCGCCGGCCGCATGCACGATGTCCATCCAAACCAACTCCTTCTCGGCTGGTAGCAGGGCTGCAAATGCCTTTTTGAAACGTCTCAGGGCGTACTTCTCTTGTAGCTCCTCCAGAGCAAACCCTTTGGCTTTGATTCCGGTTGAGATGGCCAGGCCTAAGTCGGAAAGCTGAGCTCTTGCTGCAGCCATTATTTGGTTGCGCATGGCGTTGGCAGTTCGGGCTGCTTCGTGAGGCGTGATCTCTCCACGCGTGACGCGAGCTATTAGCTCGGCTCTCGCTGCCTGGGATCGCTCGATGTATTCCGCTCTGGCTTTCGGATCTTTGATGGCGCTCTGGGCGAAGCCCATTACTGTTGATCGTAGATCGGCCAGAGAAATCTCTAACTCTGACCCTGTCGCTTTTGCAGGAGTGGTGTCTGATGCATGGGTCGATGTTGCCCGGCTGACAGATATGACCTTTATCGCTGATCCGTTAGCCATGTTCTGCATCCCCCATGATTTCGCAAACAACTTCACCCGGCGCTGAGGATGTGTCGATTGACTGCGTCATGCCATTTGCATCCGTTTCACCTTCGACGGTCTTGTCGCCAAATATCAACCGATATGGTTGTTTGGCCAAAGGGACTCCAGTCAAGCTGCAGGACAGCAAAAATCGATGGTCGTATGTGGCTTCTTCAGCATTTCCCTGGTCAACTGTGCTCGATGACAAAGGAGTCGTTGGAGCGGTTTCTGTAGGTGATGGACTTGTCTGGTTTGCTTTTGGAGTTGTTGCTCCGGCACTGCCGCCTCCGCCTGCACCAATTGAAGATACAACCTGACTTGATATGAGGACTGCGCCACAAGCGCATTTGTCACCATGCCTGGCAACGGGCTTGCCATCCAAAATCATCGTTGGATCGCCTTCGACGATGACAGTTGT
>JAGWLR010000059.1 GCA_028864885.1 Burkholderiales bacterium
GACATCGTTCGGGCTCAGATGCATCACGCGCGAAAGGCCACCGCCGCCCCAGAGCGGCTGTGGCGCCCATCCTGGAAAAACACATCCGATTCGCCCTGACTCACCGCCCGCTCAACTCGCTTCGTTCAGCATCTGCGCGATATCGGGATCGCGGCTGAACGCCTCAGCAAAGAAATTGACGAAGCTATTGAGCTTGAGTGAAGGCCGACGGGCTGGCTGAAAGACCACGTTCAAAGGCAAAGGCGGGGGGCGGAAGCGGGCCAGGATCGGCTTGGCCCGGCCGGCACGAATGTCCGATCCATAGGTCCACAAGGGCGAGTAGGAGATGCCCAAACCCTCCAGCACCGCTTGGCGGATGGCCTCGGAGCTGTTGGACTGCAGGTTGCCGTGAACCTTGACGGCATGCAGCTTCTGCGCGTCATCCAGATACGACCACTCGTTGATGTGGGTGAACCCGGTGTAGACCAGACAATTGTGCTTCAGCAAATCATCGGGATGCTGAGGCTCGCCAAACTGCTCCAGATACCCGGGGGACGCCAAGGTGGCGCGATGCGCGGTGCCGATGCGCCGCGCAATCAAGCGGCTGTCCTTCAGCTCTCCCACCCGAAAGGCCACGTCGATCCCCGCCGACACGAGATCAACGAAACCATCGTCAAGCTGCAAGTCGATGCTGATTTTGGGGTGCCGCTCGTAGAAGGCCTTGAGTCGAGGCACGATGTGCAAGCGTCCGAATGCCACTGGGGCGGCCACGCGCAACAAGCCGCTGATTTCCTTTTCAGAACGATGGATCTCGATGCGCGCCTCTTCGAGGGTGTCGAGCACCTGACGACAGCGCTCGTAATACATCTGGCCCGCCTCCGTCAGCGCATGGCTGCGCGTAGAGCGCACCAACAAGCGTGTGCCCAACTGCGCTTCAAGCGCCTGCACCTGTTTGCTCACGGCCGACTGGGTGGTGCGCCCCTCGCGAGCGACGGCCGAGAAGTTGCCGCTCTCGACCACCCGCACAAACGTTTCCATCAAACGCAGCCGATCCATGCCCAATCCATTCCCATCAGGAATAAAAACTATCTTTTCTGGAGTCTACCCATCGAACCAGGAATAGGCAAAAGTCGGGCATCGACCATGTCTTCATCAGGACTTTGACCATGTCTGCAACGTCTTCCGCTCCCAAACTGTTCCAACCCACCCGCATCGGCGACATCGAAGTAGCCAATCGGATCGTCATGGCGCCCTTGACACGCAGCCGCGCCGACGAGGCCCGAGGCGACATCCCCGGCAGTGCCATGAACGTCGAGTACTACCGCCAACGCAGCAACGCCGGACTGATCATCAGCGAAGGCACGCAGGTCTCCCCGGTGGGCAAGGGCTACATGGCCACCCCTGGCATCTACTCGGCCGCACAGGTCGAAGGCTGGAAGCCCATCACCCAAGCCGTGCATGCGGCAGGCTCCAAAATCGTGGCGCAGATCTGGCACGTGGGGCGCATCAGCCATCCGGAACTGACCGGCGGAGCCCAACCCATCGCGCCCTCAGCCGTGGCGGCCCAAGGCCAGGCTTACACCCATCAAGGCAAGTTGGATCTGCCCGTTCCTCACGTCTTGACCCAGGCCGAGATCGCCGAGGTGGTCCAGCAATTCCGTCAAGCCGCAGCCCACGCCATTCAGGCTGGATTTGACGGTGTCGAAATCCATGGCGCCAACGGCTACTTGATCGACCAGTTCCTGCGCAACGGAGCCAATCGCCGCACAGACGAGTACGGTGGGTCCATTGAAAACCGCTGCCGCTTTGCGCTCGAGATCGTCGATGCCGTGGTCGCCGAAATCGGGGCGGGCCGCGTGGGCATTCGCCTGTCGCCCGTCACCCCTTTCAATGACCTGTCAGACAGCGATCCGCAAGCCGTTTTCGGTCACTTGATCGAACAGCTCAACTCACGCCGCATCGCCTTCATCCACATGATCGAAGGCGCCACTGGCGGCCCACGCGATGTTCCCGGATTCGATTACGCCTGGGCGCGCCAGCACTTCAAGGGCGCCTACATTGCCAACAACGGTTACACCCGAGAAATGGCCCTCGACGCGATCGAGTCGGGCCGCGCTGATGCGGTGTCATTCGGTCGTCCTTTCATCTCCAACCCGGATCTGGTGAAACGTCTGCGCGAGAACTTGCCTTTGAACCAGCCCAACCCGCAGACCTTCTACACACCGGGTCCAGAGGGTTACATCGACTACCCCACCTGGGACCAACAGGCGCGCTGACCTGAAACAAGGGGGAAGACCATCTTCCCCTTCTCCGCGCTTTGGAGTTCAATCATCGGGATGACTGCTGTCCTGCTGAATCCCGAGGGGCCTCCGATCAGCGAACTATATTAACTCCTGTTTGCCCTGTTTCGCAGAACCCTGTTCTGCATCAGGGCGGCGCATCGCGTGCCTCTCCACAATGGCCATCCATTGATTGCCGAATGATTGCCCCGCGCACAGGAGAACCGCATGAATGCGCCCGCCGACTTGAACTTGATCAAGATGGAACCCCAAGAAGTTTCCATCGACGTCTTGCTGGAGAAGTACGCCAAAGGCGACGAGTCAAGCATCCACGACATCCACGCCCGCGTCGCTCGGGCGCTGGCCCAAGTCGAACCTGAGGCCGATCGCAGCCATTGGGAGACCGAATTTCGGCGCGCCCTCGATCAAGGCTTCGTCCCCGCGGGCCGCATCTGCTCCGCTGCGGGCACCGACATTCAGGCCACCCTCATCAACTGCTTCGTCCAACCCGTGGGCGACGCGGTCACCGAATCGACGAACAGCAAGCCCAGCATCTACACCGCCGTTGCCCAGGCAGCCGAAACCATGCGGCGCGGTGGCGGCGTGGGCTATGACTTCTCCCAGATTCGCCCCGAAGGCGCCTATGTCAAAGGCACCCACTCGCGTGCATCGGGCCCCGTGTCGTTCATGAAGGTCTTCGACGCGTCGTGCTCAACGGTTGAATCATCCGGCGCTCGCAGGGGTGCTCAAATGGGCGTGCTGCGATGCGATCACCCCGACATCGAAACCTTCATTCACGCCAAAGACTCGGGTGCCCTGACCAACTTCAACATCTCGGTCGGAGTCACTGATGACTTTGTGCAAGCGGTGATCGACGACGCCCCGTTCGACCTGACACACGTCGCCTCACCTCACCCCGATTTGATCGAACAAGGCGCCCACCAACGCAGCGATGGCCGCTGGGTTTACCGATCGGTACGCGCGCGCGATCTCTGGGACCAGATCATGCAATCGACGTACGACCACGCCGAACCCGGTGTGCTCTACATCGACCGCATGAACGCGGAAAACAACCTGTGGTACTGCGAAACCATCGAGGCCACCAACCCGTGTGCCGAGCAACCTTTGCCAGACTACGGCTGCTGTGATCTGGGTTCGATCAATCTGACGCGATTCGTTCGCCAGCCCTTCACGCCAAACGCGCATTTCGATTTCGATGCCTTCGCTCAGGTTGCACAGACTGCCGTGCGCATGCTCGACAACGTCCTCGATGTCACCTTCTGGCCATTGCCCCAACAAGAGGCAGAGGCCCAGTCGAAGCGACGAGTTGGCCTGGGCTTCCTGGGCTTAGGCAGCGCCTTGGTCATGCTGGGCCTACAGTACAACAGCGACGAAGGCCGCGCCTTGGCAGCACGCATGACGAAGGCCATGCGCAACGCCGCGTATCGAGCCTCAGTTGAGCTGGCGAAAGAGAAGGGCGCTTTCCCCAAGTTCGACGCGCAACGCTATCTCGAAAGCGGCTTTGCCCGCCGCCTTCCTGAAGACATCCGACACGACATCGCCAAGCATGGCTTGCGCAATAGCCACCTGCTGTCCATCGCACCGACGGGCACCATCACCCTGGCCTTTGCTGACAACGCCAGCAACGGCATCGAACCCGCATTCAGCTGGAGCTACAACCGCAAGAAACGTCTGGCAGATGGTGGCCACCGGTTCTACGAAGTCGCAGACCATGCCTGGCGTCTTTATCGTCACCTGGGCTTCGACATCCAACATCTGCCGCCCTCCTTCATCACGGCACTGGAGATGAGCGCACTTGACCACATGAAGATGCTGGAAGCCGTTCAGCCTTTCATCGACACCTCCATCTCCAAAACAGTCAACGTCCCGGCTGACTACCCTTACGACGACTTCAAAGATCTTTATCTCGAGGGATGGAAAGCCGGCCTCAAGGGCTTGGCCACCTATCGCCCCAACAGCGTCCTTGGCGCTGTGCTCTCCGTCGACAAACCTGTTGCTGAATCGTCCCCTTCGGTCGCCACTCCGCCGGACGACGATCCCCTGCGCAAGCTTTTTGACAGCCGTCCTCTGGGCGACCTTGAAGGCGTGACCTCCAAGATCCAACTCCAGACCTATCAAGGCAACAAGACCGTCTATCTCACTGTCAATTTCATGCGCATCACCGGAGCTGTGGGCGGGCGACAAGTCACCGTCGAACGACCCGTTGAGTTCTTCATGCCCGCCGGTCAACGTGACGACGGTCAGCAATGGATCACTTCCACCATGCGTCTGCTGTCATCGGTCGCCCGCTCTGGTGGCTCGGTGGCCAAAACACTGGAAAGCTTGCGGGAAGTGGTGTGGGACAAGGGACAGGTCCGCTGCGGCTTCATCACCAAGGAAGACCAGACCCAGCGCCCGATGTTTCACGATTCCGAAGTCGCTGCCATCGGCTATTCCCTGCAACAGATCCTGATCAAGCGCGGCTTCCTGGATGCCGCCGGCAATCAGGTGCCTCTGCACATCCTGGCTGATCGTCTGGCCCAACGCGATCAACCGGATCAAAGCCTTTCGGCGTCGGTCGAAGAGGGGAATGATTCGACCCCCTCCATGCGCACAGCCTTGTTGGGCATGGGTAAGAAGTGTCCCGAGTGCGGCGCCAACGAGTTGCACAAGGTCGATGGTTGCCTGCGGTGTACCAACTGCGGTCACATTGGCAGTTGCGGGTGAGCGAAGCTTCAGGCTTCGGGCATCATCGGGCTCATGCCTGACATCGTCACCTTCACGATGAATCCGGCCCTTGACATCTCCACCGAGATTGATCGGGTCGAGCCCACGCACAAGATGCGGTGCGCCGCCGCTCGGCAACACGCAGGTGGGGGCGGCATCAACGTGGCCCGAGTCTTTACACCGCCTTGGCGCGTCCTGCGCGGCCTTCTACCCATGCGGCGGCGCCACGGGCCACACGCTCCAAGGTCTGCTCAAGGCGGAAGGCGTCTTTCAACACGCGCACCCCATCCAAGGCGAAACGCGAGAGAGCTTTTCCGTTCACGAAACGCAAACCGGGCTCGAATACCGCTTCGTCCTACCGGGCCCGACGCTACAAGAGCCGGATTGGCTCGCAGCCATGAATCGGCTGCTACACACGACGCCAGCGCCTGGTTACGTCGTGGCAAGCGGCAGTTTGGCCCCAGGCATGCCAGCCGATTTTTATGCACGCCTCGGCATGGCAGCTCGACAGATGGGAGCTCGAAACGACGGCCGATCAGATTGCAGCGGCCCCCATGCTCATTGCATCCGGACAAGTAGAACTGTTGGCCTTGTCACTTGGCGATAGTGGGGCGCTACTTGTAACTCGGGACGAAGCCTGGCAGGCGGATCCTGTGGCTGTTCGAGTCGAAAGTGCCATCGGTGCGGGTGACAGCTTTGTTGGGGGCCTTGTCTGGTCGCTGAACCAATCCAGCGATCTTCCTACCGCTTTCACTTACGCCATGGCAGCGGCGTCCGCAGCCCTCTTGCACCCTGGCACACATTTGTGCCAATCCGAGGATGTGATGAACTTGAAAGACCAAGTTCGCATTCATGCCCTCTGACCCAGGCCTTGGGTCTCAGTCTGGCCCTTTGCGCCACCACAAAAAAGAAAACCCGCTAGACCTCTCGGTCCCAGCGGGTTCAGGGCTCGACGCTCAAGCGATGAGCGCCTCAAGATCACTCAGCAGCAGCTTCAGCGGCAGCTTCAGTGCGCTCAACCAATTCCATGTAAGCCATCGGAGCGTTGTCACCCACGCGGAAGCCCATCTTCAGGATGCGGGTGTAGCCGCCAGGACGCTTGGCGAAGCGAGGACCCAGCACGTCGAACAGCTTGACCACATTGTCACGATTGCGCAGACGGGCAAAAGCCAGACGCTTGTTGGCAACGGTGGGCTCCTTAGCCAGGGTGATCAGCGGCTCGACAACACGGCGCAGTTCCTTGGCCTTAGGCACAGTGGTCTTGATGGCTTCGTGTTCGATCAACGAATTGGCCATGTTGCGCAACATAGCCAAACGGTGAGACGAAGTGCGATTCAGTTTACGGAGACCGTTTCCGTGACGCATGGTGCTTTCCTTTCTTTATCAATCAATCCAGCAGCCGGATGAAGGTACTGCTGGGTGCACCGCATGGCCCCCTCGCATCGAGGTGGTGCCATGCACTTTAAAAATCAACGCTTATCGAGACCTTGGGGTGGCCAAGCTTCCAGACGAGAACCCAGCGCCAAGCCACGCGAGGCCAAGACTTCCTTGATCTCGTTGAGCGACTTGCGACCCAGGTTGGGGGTTTTGAGCAACTCGGTTTCGGTACGCTGGATCAGATCGCCGATGTAGTAGATGTTCTCCGCCTTCAGGCAGTTTGCCGAACGCACAGTCAGCTCCAACTCGTCAACCGGACGCAGCAGGATCGGATCGAAGTTCTGAGCAGACTTGGCCGGCGCGTCGAACGCAGCAATCTCAGAGCCTTCCAGCTGAGCGAACACAGCCAGCTGCTCGACCAAAATCTTGGCCGAGGCACGAATCGCTTCCTCTGGCGAGATGGCGCCATTGGTCTCGATCTCGACAACCAGCTTGTCTAGGTCGGTACGCTGTTCCACACGAGCGCTTTCGACCGTGTAGCTCACGCGCTTAACAGGCGAGAACGAAGCGTCCAGCAGAATACGGCCGATCGCCTTGCTGCTCTCTTCACCATAACGGCGAACGTTACCAGGCACGTAACCACGGCCCTTTTCCACCTTGATCTGCACATCCAACTTGCCGCCTTGCGACAGGTGGGCGATCACATGGTTCGGGTTGACGATTTCAACGTCATGAGGCGTCTGAATGTCAGCGGCGGTCACGGGACCTTCGCCATCCTTGCGCAGCACCAAAGTGACTTCGTCACGGTTGTGCAGGCGGAACACGACACCCTTCAAGTTCAACAGAATGTGGACGACATCCTCTTGCACGCCGTCGATGGTCGAGTACTCGTGCAGCACACCAGCGATGGTGACTTCCGTCGGTGCATAACCCACCATCGAGGACAACAACACGCGACGCAGGGCGTTGCCGAGCGTGTGACCATAGCCCCGCTCGAACGGTTCGAGCGTGACCTTGGCGCGGTGACCGCCGAGCGGTTCCACCTGGATGGCTTTGGGTTTCAGCAAATTGGTTTGCATGAAGTCTTCCTGTCAATACCCTCGGCTCGTTACACCGATAAGGCTGCTGGACTAACCGAAGCCGCAGCTCCGGCCCTGAAAACAAAAGACGAAAAGCCGCGCGACACGACCCCGTCGTGTGGCGCAGCCAGACGTTCAATCAACGAGAATACAATTCAACGATCAACGATTCGTTGATGTCGGCGCCGAATTCGTCGCGATCGGGAGTCTTCTTGAACACGCCTTCCAACTTGGCGCCGTCGACTTGCACCCAAGCAGGCAGACCAATCGACTCAGCCAGCTTGAATGCCTCCTGAACGCGGGCCTGCTTCTTGGCCTTTTCGCGCACAGCCACGACATCGCTGGTCTTCACCAAGTAAGAGGGGATGTTCACCAGTTGGCCATTGACCAACACGCCCTTGTGGCCAACCAATTGGCGGGCTTCAGCGCGGGTGGAGGCAAAGCCCATGCGATACACGACGTTATCCAAACGCGATTCCAACAGAATCAACAGATTGGCACCCGTGTTGCCCTTGCGGCGCTCGGCTTCAGCGAAATAGCGGCGGAATTGCTTTTCCAGCACGCCATACATGCGCTTGACTTTTTGCTTTTCGCGCAGTTGCAGACCGAAGTCAGAGGTGCGCGAACCAGAGGTGCGACCATGTTGACCGGGCTTGGTGTCAAATTTCGCCTTGTCGCTGATCGGACGACGAGCGCTCTTCAGGAAAAGATCTGTGCCTTCGCGGCGGGCCAATTTGGCCTTGGGTCCGAGGTAACGTGCCACTGTAATATCCTTGAGGTCAATCTGACGTCAGATGAATTCATCCAACGCGAGTCTGGCGGGTGTTATTGAATGCGCTCAGACGGTGGGCTTCAACGAAACCGCCAACATTGCACCGAATGGGACGCAATTTGGCGAACGGAGAAAACTTGCCATTATAGCAACGGAATCAGCCCAGACAAGCGAAAGCTTGACCTGAGCAACGCGACATACCCATTCCAGAGGCGACTGAGCGCCACCGTAGGCAGCGCTCAGGAAATCGCGTCCAACCAGAAGCCGGAGCTTCCGGCCGCAATTAGATACGACGACGCTTTTGAGGGCGGCAGCCGTTGTGAGGCACAGGCGTCACATCCGAGATCGAGTTGATGCGGATACCCAACGACGCCAGAGCGCGAACCGATGATTCGCGACCAGGACCTGGGCCCTTGATCTCGACATCTAGATTCTTGATGCCTTGCTCTTGAGCAGCGCGACCAGCCACTTCAGCAGCCACCTGGGCAGCGAAAGGAGTGGACTTACGCGAGCCCTTGAAGCCTTGACCACCAGAAGATGCCCAAGACAGAGCATTGCCTTGACGGTCAGTGATGGTGATGATCGTGTTGTTGAACGACGCATGCACGTGGGCGATACCGTCCGCAATGTTCTTGCGGACTTTCTTGCTCACACGACGGGCAGCGCTGTTGGCAGGTGCTTTAGCCATAAAAACCTTCTCTCGAAGCTAGTCCAGTACGGGGCTGGCTCAGATGTAGTTGAACGACGCCCGAATCACTTCTTACCGGCAATCGCCTTGCGAGGACCCTTGCGGGTACGCGCATTAGTGCGAGTGCGCTGGCCACGGCAAGGAAGGCCGCGGCGGTGACGGAAGCCACGATAGCAACCCAAATCCATCAGGCGCTTGATATTCATCGAGAGTTCGCGGCGCAAGTCACCTTCAATGGTGAGCTTACCCACTTCTTCGCGAATCTTTTCCAAGTCGCCGTCGGTCAGGTCTTTGATCTTCTTGTCGAAGGCAATACCTGCAGCCGTGCAGATTTTCTGCGCGGTGGTGCGACCAATGCCGTAGATCGAAGTCAGACCGATTTCGGTATGCTTGTGCGGCGGAATGTTGATGCCAGCAATACGTGCCATAACTGTCCTCTGAACGCGTGTGTCGTCGCCAGCCTGGGATTAACCCTGGCGTTGCTTGTGACGGGGATCGGTGCAGATCACACGAACCACGCCCTTGCGGCGGATGATTTTGCAATTACGGCACATCTTCTTGACGGATGCCGAGACTTTCATGGTCTTCTCCTGAACCGTTGATACTTCAACGGAAATTCGCCCACGTTTCCGGGGTCACAAACTCCAGCTCACTTCGCCCGGAACACGATGCGAGCACGACTCAAATCGTACGGTGTCAGTTCCACGGTCACTTTGTCGCCAGGCAGGATACGGATGTAGTGCATCCGCATCTTGCCGGAGATGTGACCGAGGACGACGTGTCCATTTTCAAGCTTCACACGAAAGGTTGCGTTGGGGAGGTTTTCGATGATCTCACCCTGCATTTGAATGACGTCGTCTTTCGCCATGTCTACCTACGTTTTCGACCAACCTGTCGTGTTTAGCTTGCCTTGAAATTTGCCTTCTTCAGCAGCGAGTCGTACTGCTGAGACATCACGTAAGACTGCACTTGAGCCCAGAAATCCATCGTGACAACCACGATGATGAGCAGTGAAGTCCCACCAAAATAGAACGGCACGTTGTACTTCAAGACCAGGAACTCGGGCAACAAACACACGGCGGTGATGTATACAGCCCCAGCCAGAGTCAAACGGGCCAAGATTTTATCAATATAACGAGCGGTTTGGTCGCCAGGTCGAATCCCTGGAATGAACGCACCACTCTTCTTCAGGTTGTCTGCAGTCTCGCGGCTGTTGAACACCAAGGCCGTGTAGAAGAAGCAGAAGAACACAATCGCAATCGAATACAGAATCACATAGATCGGCTGACCAGGGGACAGCATCGATGTGAGGTCCTTCAACCAACGCATGTGCTCACTGGTCGCAAACCATCCCACAGCGGTCGTCGGCAACAAGATGATCGACGAGGCAAAGATCGGAGGAATCACGCCAGCCATGTTGATCTTCAGTGGCAGATGCGAAGCTTGGCCGCCGTAAACGCGGTTACCCACCTGCCGCTTGGCATAGTTCACCAGGATCTTGCGCTGACCGCGCTCCACCCACACCACGAAGTAGGTCACCAAGATCACCAGAGCTACCACGATGATTGCGGAAATGATGCTCATTGCACCCGTCCGAACCAACTCGAACAACCCGCCAATGGCGTTCGGCAACCCAGCAGCAATCCCACCAAAAATCAGAATCGAAATACCGTTACCCAGACCGCGCTCGGTAATCTGCTCACCCAGCCACATCAGGAACATCGTGCCAGCCGTGAGGCTGATCACTGTGGTCAACTTGAAACCCAGGCCCGGATTGATCACCAAGCCAGCAGTTCCTTCCAGTGCCACTGCAATACCAAACGACTGGAACACCGCCAAACCGACCGTGGCGTAGCGCGTGTACTGAGTCGTTTTGCGACGCCCTGCCTCACCTTCCTTCTTCAAGGCCTCAAGGGAGGGAATCACATAGCCCATCATCTGCATGATGATGGACGAAGAAATGTAGGGCATGATGCCCAGGGCAAAGACCGTGAAACGCGACAACGCGCCCCCGGAGAACATATTGAACAGACTCAGGATGCCGCCTTGCTGCCCCTTGAACAACTGTTGAAGCTGTGCGGGATCGATACCAGGCACCGGAATGTGTGCTCCGATGCGATACACGACCAGCGCCAGCAGCAGAAAGGTCAGGCGACGCTTGAGGTCACCAAACTTGCCGCCTTGAGCCAGTTGATTGGGAGATGTCGCCACGCTCTGAGTCCTATTCAGCCGTTACGGTCTTGCTTCAGTTCGTTCATTCAGCCAAAGAGCCACCGGCTGCTTCAATCGCAGCCTTGGCACCTGCCGTCGCACCAATGCCCTTCAAAACGACCTTGGCAGACAACTCGCCCGACTTGATCACCTTGACGACTTTGGCCAACTGAGGCACCAGACCAGCTTGCTTCAGCGTCAGCAGATCGACTTCGGCTGCGCCCAGAGTTTGCAACTCTGACAGCGTGATCTCTGCGTTGTACTTCAGCGACTGAGACTTGAAGCCACGCTTGGGCAGACGGCGTTGCAGAGGCATTTGACCGCCTTCAAAACCGACCTTGTGGTAGCCGCCCGAACGCGACTTCTGACCCTTGTGACCACGACCAGCAGTCTTGCCCAGGCCCGAGCCAATGCCGCGACCGACGCGACGCTTGGCGTGCTTGGCGCCCTCGGAGGGCTTGATGGTATTGAGTTCCATGGTGTTATCCCAAATCAGCAGTGGCTTACACCACTTCGACCATGTAGCGGACCTTGTTGATCATGCCGCGCACTGCGGGCGTGTCTTCCAGGACGCGGGTGCCGTTCAAACGACGCAGACCCAGGCCACGCACGGTGGCGCGGTGATCAGCCTTGGTGCCGATCGGGCTGCGAACCAGCTTGACGGTGAGGGTTTTCTTTTCGCTCATGCTCAATCTCCAGCGATCAGTTGAACAGCTGTTCAACAGCCAGACCGCGCTTGGCAGCGACTTCAGCAGGAGTCGTCGCCTTGTTCAGGGCGTCGAAAGTGGCGCGAACCATGTTGTAGGGGTTCGAAGAGCCGAGGCTCTTGGCCACCACATCGGTGATGCCCATCACTTCGAAGACAGCGCGCATCGGACCGCCGGCGATGATGCCGGTACCAGGAGCAGCTGGAGCGATCAGCACTTTGGCCGCGCCGTGCTCACCAGTCACGTTGTGGTGCACCGAACCGTTCTTCAACGACACTTTGACCATGTTGCGTCGAGCTTGGTCCATGGCCTTCTGAACAGCCAGTGGCACTTCACGCGCCTTGCCCTTGCCCATGCCAACACGCCCATCGCCATCGCCAACCACTGTCAGAGCAGCGAAACCCATGATCCGACCGCCCTTGACCACTTTGGTCACGCGGTTCACCTGGATCATTTTTTCGCGCAGACCGTCGTCGCGACCTTCGTCTGCTACCTTGGGTGAAAACTTAGCCATTTGAAATTCCTTCCGGTTGCAGACTAGGCTTAGAACTGAAGACCGGCTTCACGCGCAGCCTCAGCCAATGCCTTGATACGACCGTGGTACTGGTAGCCAGCGCGATCGAAAGCGACCTTCTCGACGCCAGCAGCCTTTGCCTTCTCGGCGATACGCTTGCCAATCAAAGCGGCTGCAGTTGCATTGCCACCATTCTTGACTTGATCGCGCACTTCCTTTTCGGCGGTCGAAGCGGTGGCCAAGACCTTGGAACCATCGCCAGAAATGACGCTGGCGTAGATGTGCAGGTTCGAACGGGTAACGGTCAGACGCACTGCGCCTTGCAAAGCGATGCGTGCGCGGGTCTGACGGGCGCGGCGCAGGCGCTGTTCCTTCTTGCTCATTGCCATGATGAATCAGCTCCTTACTTCTTCTTGGTCTCTTTCAAGACCACGCGCTCGTCCACGTAGCGGATGCCCTTGCCCTTGTAAGGCTCAGGAGGACGGAATGCACGCACTTCGGCAGCAATCTGACCCACCACTTGACGATCCATGCCCTTGATGACGATTTCAGTTTGAGACGGCGTCTCAACCTTGATGCCGGCAGGCATATCCTTGACAACCGGGTGCGAGAAACCAATCTGCAGGTTCAGCTTCTGACCTTGGGCCTGGGCACGGAAACCCACACCGACCAAGCTCAACTTCTTCTCGAACCCTTTGCTGACACCGTTGACGGTGTTGGACAACAGGGCGCGGAAGGTGCCAGACATGGCATTGGCTTCTGCAGAATCGTTGACCGGAGCAACCTTCAACGCGGCGCCTTCTTGCGACACGGTGACCAGGCTGTTAGCCGGCAACGACAGGGTTCCCAGACCGCCCTTGACGGTCACGGCTTCGGGGGTGATCTTCACGTCCACACCTTGAGGGACGGCGATCGGCATTTTTCCAACGCGGGACATTGCGATTGCTCCTCAGGATTAGGCGACGTAGCAGAGCACTTCACCGCCGATACCGGCAGCGCGAGCCTTGCGATCGGTCATGACACCCTTAGGGGTGGTCACGATCGCCACACCCAGGCCATTCATGACCTGAGGGATGTCGTGACGGCCCTTGTAGATGCGCAGGCCAGGGCGGCTCACACGCTCGATACGCTCGATGACCGGGCGACCAGCGTAGTACTTCAACGAAATTTCCAGGGTAGGCTTTGCAGCCTCACCGGTGACGGCAAAACCGTCAATGTAGCCTTCGTCCTTCAGGACCTGGGCGATCGCGACTTTCAGCTTAGACGACGGAACCGAAACGCTGGCCTTGTCGACCATTTGTGCGTTACGGATGCGGGTCAGCATGTCGGCGATGGGATCACTCATGCTCATGGGATAACTCCTATTCGTGCCCTGCTGGGATTACCAGCTCGCCTTGGTGACACCAGGGATGTCGCCAGCGAAAGCCAATTCACGGATCTTGCTGCGGCCCAAGCCGAACTGACGGAAGGTGCCACGAGGGCGACCGGTCAGGTTGCAGCGAGCACGCAGACGCGTTGGGTTGGCGTTGCGGGGCAGCTTTTGCAGCTCAAGACGGGCAGCGTAACGCTCTTCTTCCGACTTCTTGGCATCATCAATGATGGCCTTGAGTTCAGCGTACTTCTTGGCGTACTTGGCAACCAGCTTTTCGCGCTTTTCTTCGCGTTGCTTCAGAGAGACTTTTGCCACGATGTACCTCAGTTCTTGAACGGGAACTTGAAAGCCTGGAGCAGCGCCTTGGCTTCGTCGTCGGTCTTGGCCGTCGTAGTGATGCTGATGTTCAGACCACGGATGGCGTCGATCTTGTCGTACTCGATTTCCGGGAAGATGATCTGCTCTTTGACACCGACGTTGTAGTTGCCGCGACCGTCAAAGGAACGACCCGAGATACCACGGAAGTCACGCACACGCGGCAGCGAGATGGTGACAAAGCGATCCAGGAATTCATACATCGTCACACCACGCAGGGTGACCATGCAACCGATAGGCATGTTTTCGCGGATCTTGAAGCCAGCGATAGCCTTACGCGACATGGTGACCACAGGCTTTTGGCCGGCGATCTTGGTCAGGTCGCTAACGGCGTGCTCCATGACTTTCTTGTCGGAAACGGCTTCCGAGACACCCATGTTCAGGGTGATCTTGGTCAGACGCGGCACTTCCATGATCGACTTGTAACCGAACTTCTTCATCAGTTCGGGAACAATCTTTTCGCGATAGATCTGCTGCAGGCGAGCTTGTTGTTGAGACATGTGTGACCTCGTCAAGCCTTGATTTCTTCGCCACTGGACTTGTAGACGCGCACTTTCTTGCCGTCAGCCAGGAGCTTGATACCGACGCGGTCAGCCTTGCCAGAAGCAGGGTTGAAAATCGCCACGTTGGACTGATGGATGGGCATGGTCTTGTCAACGATGCCACCCGTGGTGCCCTTCAGAGGGTTGGGGCGAACGTGCTTCTTGGCAACATTCACACCCTCGACCAACAAGTGATCTGCATCCACGCGAGCCGTGACGGTGCCACGTTTGCCCTTATCGCGACCGGTCAACACAACGACCTGATCGCCTGTCTTGAGTTTATTCATGAGCTGTCCTTTGCGTTGCGCCGAGGGATTACAGAACCTCGGGAGCCAGCGACACGATCTTCATGAAGCGCTCAGTACGCAGTTCACGCGTGACTGGGCCGAAGATGCGAGTGCCGATAGGCTCCAGCTTGGCGTTGAGCAGCACGGCGGCATTACCGTCGAACTTGACCAGAGAGCCGTCTTGACGACGAACGCCCTTGGCAGTACGGACGACCACAGCGCTATAGACCTCGCCCTTCTTGACGCGGCCACGAGGTGCAGCTTCTTTGATGCTGACCTTGATGATGTCGCCGATACCGGCGTAACGACGCTTTGAGCCACCGAGCACCTTGATGCACATGACGCTCTTAGCACCCGTGTTGTCAGCGACGTCAAGTCGCGATTGCATTTGGATCATGGTGTACCCCAACTTGGCCCGACCGGCTGCGCAAACCACTGCACAACAACGGACGGTCAGTCTTGGGCCCGTAGAACGGGCGGATCTGAAGGACTCTTTGACTTCGTGCTACCCACCACAGCAAGCACTCACCAGAGGCAAAGCTTGAGGGCTTTTGGGCTGAAGTCAAAGGATCAATCAGCGAAGCCTTGCATTATGCACGACTTTTTATTTCGATGTCAACAACTATTTCAGGCCGTGCCGCCAACCGTGAGCCCGTCAATGCGAAGCGTGGGTTGCCCGACTCCAACCGGGACGCTTTGGCCTTCTTTGCCGCAGGTGCCGACACCGCTGTCGAGGGCCAGGTCGTTGCCGATCATGGACACCCGGGTCATGGCCTCTGGGCCATTGCCGATGAGCGTGGCGCCTTTGACCGGGTACTGTATCTTGCCCTTTTCGACCCAGTAGGCCTCTGAGGCCGAGAAGACGAACTTGCCGCTGGTGATGTCGACCTGTCCGCCGCCGAAATTCACGGCATAGAGCCCGCGGTCAATGGAGGCAACGATTTCCTGGGGATCCTTGTCTCCGGCCAACATGTAGGTGTTGGTCATGCGCGGCATGGGCAGATGAGCGTAGCTTTCACGCCGTCCGTTGCCGGTTGGGGTCACTTTCATGAGCCGGGCATTGGTGGCATCTTGCATGTATCCCCGCAGGATGCCGTCTTCGATCAGGACCGTTCGTTGTGTGGCATGACCTTCGTCGTCCACATTGAGTGAGCCGCGACGATCGGGCAAGGTGCCGTCATCGAGAACGGTGACGCCCTTGGCTGCCACCTGCTGACCCACTCGCCCGGAGAACACGCTGGAGCCTTTGCGGTTGAAGTCGCCTTCCAGACCATGCCCCACCGCCTCGTGCAGCAGGATGCCAGGCCAACCGTTGCCCAACACAACGGTCATTTCCCCTGCTGGTGCAGGCCGAGATTCCAGATTGACGAGTGCGGCGTGGACTGCCTGATCCACGTACTTTTGGGTCAATTCCGGCGTGAAGTAGGACAGGTTGTATCGACCGCCACCACCGCTGGAGCCCACTTCACGTCGACCATTCTGCTCGGCAATGACGGTCAGCGAGAGCCGAATGAGGGGGCGAACGTCGGCGGCCAGCGTGCCATCGGCGCGTGCAATCAGCACGACATCGTATTCACACCCCAGCCCGGCCATCACTTGGGAGACGCGAGAATCCTTGGCGCGAGCACGGCGTTCGACATCTTCGAGCAAAGCCACTTTGGCTGCGCTGTCGAGCGATGCAATCGGGTCAAAGGACGCATAGAGGCTGCGGCTGCCGACCACACGGTGTGCATCCACCTTGATGCGGCGGCTTTGCCCCGCGGCGGCAATGGTGCGCACGGTGCGTGCGGCATCGAGCAGCGCAGCCTCAGAGATGTCGTCGGAGTAGGCAAAGGCGGTTTTTTCGCCTGAAATGGCCCGCACACCGACGCCCTGGTCAATGCCGAAACTGCCCGATTTGACGATGCCCTCTTCGAGGCTCCAGCCCTCGCTGCGCGTGTACTGGAAGTACAGGTCAGCGTCGTCCACTCGATGCTGAGTGATCAGCTTGAGGGCTTTGAGCAGGGTGGATTCGTCCAAACCGTAGGGAGCGAGCAGAAGCTCGCGAGCAGTCTGGAGGCGGGCAAGAGTGGCTTCGACGGCGATCATGGATTGATTGTAGGAGCGCGGGGCTGGGCCGAGAGATAGGGAGATGCGATCCCCCATGCTGGTGGCGCAGGTTTTCGATGGATCAAGACGAGGAATCGTCGTGCTTGCGCCACGACAACGCGGTCTCGTACAGCTGTTTGCGATTGAGTCCGGTGGCATCGGCCACCAGGCTGGCGGCTTGCTTGATGGGCAGGTGCTGCACCAAGTGTTGCATCAAAGCCTGAGCTGGAAGAGGGAGGTCGGCACTGTGTGCTTGCGCCTCAGGGGCGTGGACCACCCAGACAAACTCGCCACGTTGCCGGTTGGGATCGCCCTTCAGCCAGGCCGGAAGCGCGCGGGCAGGCAGGGTGACGATGTCCTCAAATTGCTTGGTCAATTCGCGACAAATCGTCACCAAACGATCAGGCACCAGCTCGGCCAGCTCTTGGCCCAGGGTTTCGACCCGATGCGGGGCCTCGAACAGGACCAGGCTGGCGGGATGCTGGAGCAGCCCTTGCAGGCGCTGGGTACGTACCAGCCCTTTGGCGGGCAGAAAGCCCAGGAAATGAAATCCTTCGGCGTGCACGTCGCCTGCGGCGCTGACGGCGGTGACGACGCTACTGGCGCCGGGGATGGGCACGACCTTGAGGCCGGCCTCGCGCGTCGCGCGCACCAACTGTGCGCCAGGATCGGAGACGGCGGGGGTGCCGGCGTCGCTCAAGTAGGCCACACGCGCCCCACCCTTCATCGCCTCCATCAAGGTCTGGGCGCTGCCAATTTCATTGTGCTGGTGGACCGCCATCAGCTTTTTGTCGAGCCCCAGCAGGTTGAGCAGCCGCCCGGTGACGCGGGTGTCTTCGCAGGCGACGATGTCAGCCAGCGTCAGCACTTGCACCGCGCGCAGGGTCAAATCCGCCAAGTTGCCGATGGGCGAGGCCACCAGATAGAGCGCACCTTTGGGATACTGCTGGCCGGCAGCGACTTGTGAGGCTGCCTGGAGCAGCGGTTTGGCATCGAAAGTCACAACAAAATCCCAGGGCGATGAGGCGGAAGACCGCGCATTGGCGTATTTGCAAGCGCACGGTCTGACATTGGTAGAGCGCAATTATCGGGTCGCGAAGGGCCCCAGTGCGCGTGGAGCAGAGGTGGATCTGATCATGCGTACATCGGATGGCACCTTGGTGTTCGTCGAGGTGCGATCCAGGACGGATCGTTCCCACGGTGGGGCGGCGGCGTCGATCAGCCGCAGCAAGCAGCAACGTTGCATCCGCGGCGCTCAGACGTATTTGATGTCGATCCACCCGTGGCCGCCCTGTCGCTTTGATGTGGTGGCCATCGATGGCGACGAGTTGAGCTGGTTTCCGGCCGCCTTTGACGCGAGTTGAGAGTCCTTGGCTTATCATCCGCGCCATGTCGGAAGCGTCCTTTCAGCCTTATCTGCAACAGCCCTTCCTGGAAGTGGCGGATCTGTTGTACCAGTCCTCGGAGCGCTTGGCTCAGCAATTGAACTTCGCGGCCCAGGCCATTGTCCATGCCGTCACGACCGGCGGCAAGGTGGTGTGCGCCGGAGATGTTGAATCGGGCTGGCTGGCCACGAAGACGGCGTCAATCCTGGTCAAGGGCAGCGGTCGAGAGCGTCCGCCGCTGGCGGCGCTGGCTTTGACTGGATCACCGCAAGGCGCGGCACCCACCTTGGCGCAGCAGATTCAGGCATTGGGGCACCCCGGTGACGTCTGGTTGGTGTACTCGCTGGAGACTGAAGACGCTGATCTGGTCGAGGCGACGGAAATGGCCCGCGAGCTGGATCTGATTCTGGTGGCCTTCACAGGGGAGTTGGCTGCGGTCGTGGGACCCTTGCTGCGAGATACCGACGTGTGGGTGCCACTGCCCGGATCGCACACCGCGCAGCTGTTTGCAATGGCTTGGATGGCCCTTCACGGCTTGTGCGCCGCCGTCGATACTTGTTTGCTTGGAGAACATGGCTCATGAAAAAATCGAACTGGAGGCCCAGGGCCTCTCTCTGGGCCACAGGCCTGATGGTGGTGGGCGCCTTGGCGGGCTGTGCCCCCTTGGTGCTGGGGACGGCAGCGGGTGGCGCGTTCATGGCCACCGACCGTCGTACTTCGGGCGCACAGGTGGAAGATCAGGGCATTGAGATCAAGGCCGCCAATCGGCTACGCGATGTCTTGAGTGACCGTGCCCATGTGAACGTCACCTCGTACAACCGCCTGTTGCTGCTGACAGGGGAAGCCCCGACGGCTGAGCAACGAGCGGCGGCCGAGAAGGAAGTGCGCGGCATCGAGAACCTGGCGGGGGTGGTCAATGAGATTGCGGTGATGCCGGCCTCGTCGGTGTCCTCGCGAGCCAATGACCTGCTCCTGGCCACCAAGGTGCGTGCCACCCTGGTCGATGCGCCTGATCTGATCTCGAACGCCTACAAGGTGGTGGTGGAGCGTGGCGAGGTCTACATGATGGGCCTCGTCACCGAGCGGGAAGCCAAGCGTGCGGCTGAGTTGACCTCGACGATCAAGGGCGTGCGCCGTGTGGTCAAGGTATTTCAGATCCTGACCGAGGACGAACTGGCCAACAAGTTGCCAGCGCCCACGCGGTTGAACGGAACACCGCTGAACAGCCCGGCAGCCTCCGCACCCGCTTCGGCCGCCGAGACGCCTGCGGCCACACCTGCAGCGACGGGCGTCACCACGACGCCTTTGAGTCCAGCCGACCCGGTTCAGGTTCAGCCGCTGCCTCCATCGCAGCCCTGAGCTGACCCGGTCAGCGCAAGCGGCGGATGAGGCTGGAGGTGTCCCAGCGTCCGCCGCCTTCTGCCTGAAGATCGGCGTAGAACTGATCGATCAGCGCGGTACCGGGGAGTCGCGCGCCTAAACGGCGGCCTTCTTCCAGGCACAAGCCGAGGTCTTTGCGCATCCAATCGACAGCGAAGCCGAAGTCGAACTGGTCGTCGACCATGGTCGGGCCCCGGTTCTGCATCTGCCAACTGGATGCCGCCCCCTGCGAGATCACTTCGAGCACTTTGTGCATGTCCAACCCAGCCTTTTGGCCAAAGGCCAAGGCCTCGGACAAACCTTGCAGCAATCCCGCCACGCAAATTTGATTGACCATTTTGGCCAACTGCCCTGAGCCACTGTCGCCCAGCAGGGTGACAGCACGCGAATAAGCCATCAGAACCGGCTTCACGCGCGCAAACACCTCAGGATCGCCCCCGCACATCACGGTGAGCACGCCATTGAGAGCGCCGAGGTTGCCCCCCGAGACCGGCGCGTCGATGAAGCTCAGACCATGCTGGTGCGCATCGTGGGCAAGTTCTTGTGCCACTTGCGCCGAGGTCGTGGTGTGATCGACGAGCACGGCGCCATGCGGCATCCGCAGGAAAGCCCCCTGCGAGCCCTTGCACACTTCACGCAGATCATCGTCATTGCCCACGCACGTGATGACCAGTTGCGCACCGTCAGCCGCTTCGGCTGGAGACTCTGCCGATCGCCCACCATGCTCGGCGACAAAGGCGGCCGCCTTGGCAGCCGTTCGGTTGTAGACCGTGACGGTGTGCCCCGCCCGGATCAGGTGCGCCGCCATCGGCGCCCCCATGGTGCCCAGGCCGATGAAAGCGATGCGCCAGGGCGCGACCGGTTCGTAGGTTTTACTGGCGGACATCGGGCTCAGACAATGGTGAGGTGTTCGGTACCGGCGGACAGATCCTGGTTGCGCGCACGCTGGCTGTTGAGCTTGATCTGCAAGCGCAAATCATTGATGGAGTCGGCGTTGCGCAGAGCATCTTCGTAGGTCACGTAGTTGCCTTCATACAGGTCGTACAAGGCCTGGTCGAAGGTCTGCATGCCTTGTTCGCGCGACTTCTTCATGATCTCTTTGATCTCGCCGACCTCACCCTTGAAGATCAGATCAGACACCAAGGGCGTGTTCAACAGGATCTCGACGGCGGCCACCCGGCCCTTGCCCTCTTGCCGCGGCAGTAGGCGCTGGGACACCAGCCCCCGCAGGTTCAGCGACAGATCCATCAGCAATTGGGCGCGCCGCTCTTCGGGGAAGAAGTTGATGATGCGGTCCAGCGCCTGGTTGGCGCTGTTGGCGTGCAGCGTGGCCATGCACAGGTGGCCGGTCTCGGCGAAGGCCACGGCGTGCTCCATGGTCTCCTTGTCGCGGATCTCACCCATCAGGATGACGTCGGGCGCCTGGCGCAGCGTGTTCTTCAGCGCCGCCTCCCAGCTGTCGGTGTC
>JAGWLR010000060.1 GCA_028864885.1 Burkholderiales bacterium
ATCAGGCCGCTTGAGTTCCGCTTGCGCTTTGGCTGCCGTGCCTGAGCGAGTGACCTCCTGCAGCAGGGTGCACATCTCGAAGGCATTGCGTGCATCGATGGCTCGCATTGATTCATCGAGGTGGTTCGGGTGGTATTGCGCCAGCATGTGCCCACGGGTGTCAGTGACCTGGGTCACAAGTTGTGGGTTGACACGGAATCCGCCGTTCGCGAACACGGCGTAGGCGTCGGCCATTTGCAGCGGGGTGACTGACCCAGCCCCCAGGGCCATGGTCAGGTAGGCTGGGTGTTTGTCGGCATCAAAGCCAAAGCGCGTGGCCCATTCCTGACCGTACCTTGCGCCGATCGAGCGCAACACGCGAATCGATACCATGTTCTTGGATTTGGCCAGGGCCTTGTGCAGTGGCATCGGGCCTTCAAATTTGCCGTCGTAGTTTTTGGGTTCCCACGGTTGTCCTCCGGTGGTTGCCGCATCAAAAAACAAGGGGGCATCGTTGACGATGGTCTCGGGTGTGAAGCCTTTTTCGAGGGCCGCGGAATAGATGAAGGGCTTGAAGCTGGAGCCGGGCTGCCGCCATGCCTGCGTCACATGGTTGAACTTGTTGCGATTGAAGTCGAACCCGCCCACCATGCTGCGAATGAGACCGGTGTCCGGATCGAGGTCGATCAGAGCCCCTTCCACCTCGGGCATTTGAACCACGGCCCACTGTTGGCTTTTCGGGTCTTGCATCACGCGGATGATGGCGCCGCGGCGAATCTGTTGCTTAGGCGTCGCTTTGTCGGACAGCGCGTTGCCAATCGCCCGCAAGCCCTCACCGGTGATTTCAAGTTGTTCGCCGGATTGGAGGCTGGCGTAGATCTTCTTGGGTTCGATGCCGGTGACGACCGCTGCCACGATGTTGTCGCTATCGGGGTGTTCCTCCAGGGCCTCGGCGATCCGGATGTCCATCTGTTTGGAGTCGGACGGCAGGTCGATGTAGGCCTCCGGGCCACGCCAAGCTTGGCGCCGATCGTAGTCAAGCAGCCCCTTGCGTAACGCGTTGTAGGCGGCAGTCTGCTCCGTCATGTCGATCGAGGTGTAGACGTTCAGCCCGCGTGTGTAGGCATCGGCACCGTACTGATCTTGCATCAGCAGGCGTGCCGCCTCGGCCACATATTCGGCATGAACCGGGATCGGTGGCTTGGTTCGGTAGGTCAGTGTTTCGGCTTTGGCTTCAGTTCTTTGTTGGGCCGTGATGAAGCCGTTTTCGTACATCCGATCCAGGATGTACTGTTGGCGCAAAGTGGCCCGTTTGGGGTTGCGGATCGGGTTGTAGGCGGACGGCGCCTTGGGCAATCCGGCCAGCATGGCGGCCTCGGCCACGGTGATGTTTTTCAGGGGTTTTCCGAAGTAGGTTTCACAGGCGGCGGCGAAACCGTAGGCGCGTTGCCCCAGATAGATCTGGTTCATGTAGAGCTCAAGAATCTGATCTTTGTTCAGCAGGCTCTCGATCTTCATGGCCAGCAACATCTCGTAGATCTTGCGGGTGAAGGTTTTTTCGGTGGGCAGGTAGAAATTACGCGCCACCTGCATGGTGATGGTGGACGCCCCCTGGCTTCGAGCTTCGCCAAAGTTGGCGATACCTGCGCGTAGCACCCCGATGTAATCCACGCCACCGTGCTGATAAAACCGGGCGTCTTCGATCGCCAGTACGGCATCGCGCATGACTTTGGGAATTTGCTGAATGGGCAAAAAATTTCGCTTTTCTTCGCCAAATTCGCCAATTAATACCCGATCTGCCGAGTAAACGCGCATCGGCATTTTGGGCTGATAGTCTGTCAAGCCGCTGATTTCAGGCAGATTCGGGTAGGCCATGGCCAGCCCAATCCCCACCAGCAGAGAAACGGCAAAGGCGCCTGAAACAGCCAACCCCACCAGCACGATCAGGGGTTTGATCAACCATCGCATCCACCAGTGTTGGGCTCCCCAGGCAGCGAAACGGGATGACTTCTTGTTGCTGTGGGAGGAGGATTGGTCACTCATCGGAGGCTTCGGCGGAATTGAGGGGTTAATTATAGAAACCGAGTTGCCGATACTGACGAAATCCTCTTATCAATACGAGGCTTTGGATCAGTGTTGTTTGCATCGGTGGGGTAATGAAACTCCTTGTAACCCGTGTGGAAGGCGCAACGTAGACTGGATTTATCCCGCTTTACTCGGCTTCTGACACAAAACCTTTGCTGATAGCATTGAACCGATTTATTAACATTCCAGCGTTCTTCGGGGCGCATGGGGGACGGTGTGAGCTTTATTGACACGCTATTGGGCCGAGGGCATCCGCCAATGATTGGACTGGATATCAGTTCATCAAGCGTGAAGCTGGTCGAACTCAGTCAGACTGCGTCTGGCGAATACGTGGTGGATCGTTTTGCTTCGGAACCTTTTGAAAAAGGTTGGATTGTCGAGGGGCAAATCGAAAAGTTTGATGAGGTGGCGGAAGCTGTACGCAAAGTCGTGCAGAAAAGCGGCACCCGTACCAAACACGTCGCCATGGCGATGCCCCAATCTGCCGTGATCACCAAAAAGATCATGCTGCCGGCAGGCCTTCGTGACGAAGAAATGGAAATGCAGGTGGAGGCGGAAGCCAACCAATACATTCCATTTTCTCTCGATGAGGTCAGCCTGGATTTTTGCGTCATTGGCCCGAGCCTGACGTCGCTGGGCGATGTCGAGGTGATGATTGCCGCGTCTCGCAAGGATCGCGTGCAGGATCGGCAGGGCCTGGCGGAGGCGGCTGGTCTCAAACCCGCCATTCTGGACATCGAGTCTTACGCTTCTCGCCTCGCCGTCGAGCGCCTGGTAACGGCCTTGCCGGGCGAGGGCAAGGATGCCCTGATCGCCTTGTTCGAGATTGGCGCGGAAACGACCAGCCTGAAAGTGCTGCGAGACAGCGAGTTGCTCTACGACCGCGATCAGGCATTTGGTGGAGCGCAGTTGACGCAATTGATTTCCCGCCAGTATGGGTTTTCGTTTGAGGAAGCCGAGACCAGGAAGTTGTCAGGAGACCTGCCTGAAGACTTTCAGGAAACCATTTTGGTTCCCTTCGTGGACAGTTTGTCGCAAGAAATCGGCCGCGCGCTTCAGTACTTCTTCACCAGCACACCGCACCACAAGGTGCATTACGTGATGCTGGCGGGGGGAACGGCAGCTCTTCCGGGGCTGAAAGAGCGGGTCACTGAACTGACTGGATTTGCTGCGATGGTGGTCAATCCGTTTGATGGCATGCAGTTGGGCTCAGCAGTGCGTGAAAGCAAGCTGCGTCGTGAGGCGCCTTCCTACTTGACGGCCTGTGGCTTGGCCATGCGGAGGTTCCTCGCATGATTTTGATCAACCTATTGCCTCATCGCGAGGAAAAGCGGCGGCTGCGCAAGCAGGCCTTCTTTGTGGGCTTGGGTGCATCGGCTGCGGTGGGTGTCTTGCTGATTGCCTTGATGTACACCGTGCAGCAGCAAATGATTTCAACACAGACCGAGCGCAATGCGTTCCTGGATGCCGAGATTCACAAGCTGGAAGACCAGATCAAGGATGTGTCGTCTTTGAAGGCCGAGATCGAATCCTTGAAGGCGCGTCAGCGTGCGGTCGAAGACTTGCAAACCGATCGCAACATGCCGGTCTATCTTCTGAATGAGCTGGTCAGGCAGACGCCAGAGGGGATGTACCTGACCTCGATCAAGCAGGATGGTCAGTCGGTCAGTATTTCCGGTGTCGCGCAGACCAATGAACGGGTATCAGAGTTCTTGCGTAACACGGCGTACAAGTCCGAGTGGCTGGAGCGCCCTGAACTGCAGGAAATCAAGGCCCGACCCTTGCAAAGCAAGGATGCACGTGATCCCAAGCGCTTGTTTGATTTCTCCGTTCGCTTGACGCTCAAGCGACCTCAGGAGTTGACACCCGCATCGCCCGCAAAGGGGGCCTCTGGGCCTGCCGCGGCGGCCTCTCGACCCGTTGTTGCAGCGTCGGCTGTGAAGTCTTGAGGAGCGCATCATGGCATCAATGAAAATGAACCTTGACTTCGGCGCTCTGTTGAATCAGGCGCAGGACCAGTTCCGCGGACTTAATCCCAATGAGCCAGGCCAGTGGCCGATTCTGCCCAAGCTGACGGCGTTTTTCTTCACCGTTGTGGCGATGGTGGCGTTGGGTTGGTTTCTCCTCCTATCGGGGCAAAACGACGAGTTGCAGATGCAGCGCGACAAAGAGCCCCAGCTCAAGGCGGATTACCGCAGCAAGGTGGCGCAAGCCGTCAACTTGGGTGAATTGCGCAAGCAACGCATTCAGGTTGAAGAGTACGTCAAGCAACTGGAAAAGCAGTTGCCAGGCAAGGCCGAGATGGATGCGTTGCTGTCCGACATCAACCAGGCAGGTTTGGGTCGTGGGCTGGATTTCGAGCTGTTCCGCCCGGGGTCGGTCACGGTCAAGGACTACTACGCCGAGTTGCCGATCTCGATTCGCGTGACGGGGCGTTACCACGATATCGGTGCCTTCACGGCTGATATCGCCAACCTCTCGCGTATCGTGACCTTGCACAACCTGAACATCGGAGCGGTCCCGTCTAAAGATCAGATGGCGTCTTCCGGCAGCCTCTTCATGGAAGCCACTGCCCGGACTTATCGGTACCTGGATCAATCTGAGCTGGATCAGATCAAGGCGGATAAGGCCAAAGCCAAGGGTAAGAAAGGGGACCAGAAATGAGAACGCGTTCCCCTCAATGGATCATGGTTGCGGCAGCCGTTGCGAGCCTGACCGCATGCGGAGGCGATCAGGATGAACTGCGCGCCTGGATGGAGCAGCAGCGCCACGAGGTGCAACCCAATGTGCCGCCACTGCCCTTGCCACAGAAATTCATTCCCCAGGCCTATACCGGGGCGGATGGCGTGGAGCCTTTCAGTGCCCAAAAATTGGCGGGTGCCCTCAAGCAAGAGGCCAAACAGCCGAACTCTGCAGTAGCCAGCGAACTGAATCGTCGCAAAGAGCCTTTGGAGGCCTTCCCGCTTGACAGCATGTCGATGGTGGGCAGTGTCTTCAAAAACGGGACTCAGTACGCCTTGCTCAAGGTAGATGGATTGCTGTACCAGGTCAAAGCCGGCGAGTATCTGGGGCAGAACTACGGAAAGATCATGAAGATCACCGAAACCGAAATTTCGATCCGCGAGATCGTGCAAGACGCTGCGGGTGAATGGGTCGAACGGCCGACCGCGTTGCAGCTACAGGAGAGTGGTCGATGAATATCAAGCAGGAGTACAAGATGAAAAACGCATGGCGCTTGGCCTTGGCCGGTTTGTCCTTGTCGCTGGTGTCGCCACTGACGTGGGCTGCCGCAGCGATTCAGTCGATCACCAGTTCTCAGCAAGCTGGCGCCGATGTGGTTCGGATCGATCTGAGTGAAGCCCTGCCAGTGGTTCCTGCAGGGTTCGTGGTTCAGGCTCCGCCGCGGATCGCGATCGATTTGCCTGGGGTGGCCAGTCAGCTGAAGAAACCTTCGGTTGAAATCAACCAGGGAAACCTGCGCACGGTGAACGTGGTGCAGGCCGGTGATCGAACCCGATTGGTGCTGAATTTGCGCCAAGCCACGACGTACAAGGCGCAGATCCAGGGCAAGTCCTTGTTGCTCGTGCTGGACCCGGCCGTGCAGCCTGCGACCCCGGTGACATCCGCAAACTTGGAACATGCGACAGCGCCTGCCAAGTCGACTGCGGTGGCTGCTGGGCAAGCCGACAACACGGTGCGCTTCGCTGAAAACCAAAACCCGTTGCCGATGGCCCTCAAGGACATCGACTTCCGCCGCGGTCAGGACGGCGCCGGTCGCATTGTGGTCGACCTGCCCAATAACCAGGTCGGGGTGGACATCAAGCAGCAAGGCCAAAGCCTCGTGGTCGAGTTTGTTCGCGCCACTTTGCCTGAGCGCCTGCGCCGTCGCTTTGACGTGACCGACTTCGGCACGCCGGTGGACACGATCTCGGCCAGCCAGGTGGGGGATCGGGTTCGCCTGGTGGTGGATCCGCATGGTGATTGGGAGCATTCTGCTTATCAGAGCGATAACCAGTTCGTGCTCGAGCTGCGTGCCCGCAAGGTCGACCCCAACAAGCTGACCCAAGGCCCAGGTTATTCTGGCGAGAAGCTGTCCTTGAACTTCCAGAACATCGAAGTTCGGGCACTGCTGCAGGTGATTGCTGACTTTACCAACTTCAACGTGGTGACCAGCGACTCCGTGACCGGTAATGTCACCTTGCGTTTGAAAGACGTCCCTTGGGATCAGGCTCTGGACATCATCCTGCAAGCCAAGGGCTTGGGTGTGCGCAAGTCTGGCAATGTGCTGTGGATTGCACCCAAGGACGAAATCAACGCCAAGGAAAAGATTGACCTCGAGGCCAAGGCTCAGGTTGCGGCTTTGGAGCCACTGAAGACCCAGTCGTTCCAGCTCAACTACACCAAGGCAGAGGAAATTGCGAAGGGGCTGACGGGCGGCAACACGTCCGGTGGCGGTGGTGGAAGCAACCAAAACAGTCGGATCCTGTCGCCGCGCGGCAGTGTGATCTATGAGGCCCGTACCAACCAGCTGTTTGTCAACGACATCCCGTCCAAGCTGGAAGAAATTCAGCAGATGATCGCCAAGATCGACATACCTGCGCGCCAGGTAATGATCGAGGCGCGCATCGTTGAGGCGGATGAGTCCTTTGGCCGGACCCTGGGGGCACGCCTGGGCGCTTCGAACGCTACGTCGGTGGGCGGTGCCGGCAAACTCAATCTGGGTGTCAGCGGCAACTACGAAGCCGTGGTCAGCCAGACGGGGCAGCCGCTCACGGGGGCTACGGCCACCGTCGCGAACAGCTACTTCGTCAACCTGCCAGGGCAGGCCATCAATGGCTACAACCCTGCCACGGTCGGCATCTCGCTGTTCACGTCCAGCGTCAACCACGCGCTGAATCTGGAGCTGTCTGCTCTGGAAGCCGATGGCAAGGGCAAGATCGTGTCCAGCCCACGTGTGATCACTGCGGATCAGATCAAGGCCTTGATTGAGCAGGGTACTGAACTGCCGTATCAGGTGGCTACCTCTAGCGGCGCAACGTCGATTGCTTTCCGCAAGGCCAACTTGAAGCTGGAGGTCACACCTCAGATCACGCCAGAAGGCAGCATCATCCTAGATGTGGACGTGAACAAGGACAGTGTCGGTCAGGTGACCACTGCGGGTTATGCCATTGACACCAAGCACGTGAAGACTCAGGTGCTGGTCGAGAATGGCGGCACGGTGGTCATCGGCGGTATCTTCCAGCAGTCTGAAAACAAGACCGATCAGAAGGTACCATTGCTGGGTGATATCCCGGTGATCGGGAATTTGTTCAAGAACACGATCCGTAATTCGAAGCGCTCTGAATTGCTGATCTTCCTGACGCCCAAGGTGGTCTCTGAAAAGGCGGCCTTGCGCTGAAAGAGACCTGAGTCCTTGCGTTCTGTTGTTGTCGCATTAGTCGGATTGCCCGGCGGTGGGAAATCTACCGTCGGGCGTCAGCTTGCCAAGCGTCTGGGTGCCCGTTTCATCGATTCCGATGTGGTCTTGGAGGAACGTCTGGGCATGCCCATTCGGTCTTACTTTGAGCAGCACGGCGAAGACGCCTTCCGGGACCACGAGGAAGCCGTGATCGACGAGCTGACCTCGTTGGACTTGGGGCCGGTTGTGCTGGCCACTGGGGGCGGGGCCGTGCTTCGGCCAGCCAATCGCCAGCGTTTGAAGCAGCGGACCACAGTGGTGTATCTGCGTTCAAGCCCGGAAGAATTGTTTCGACGCCTTCGTCATGACACGCAGCGCCCCTTGCTGCAGGTCGCCGATCCCTTGGCCAAGCTGCGAGAGTTGCATCAGGTGCGGCACCCGTTGTACGAACAAACCGCACATTACTCGGTCGACACCGGGCGTCCGTCTGTGGCGACCTTGGTCAACATGATCATGATGCAGCTTGAAGTGGCTGGTGTGGTGCCCCCAGTATCAGACGCCGGTTCCTGATCACAGTGTCAGGTCTTGCAGGTAGCGTTTGAACCACCCACCCACCTGCGGATGCTTCAAGGCCAGCTCCACATTCGCTTCCAGGAAGCCCTCTTTGCTCCCGCAGTCGTAGCGTTTGCCTTCGTATTGAAAGGCAAAGACCTTTTCGCGGCGCAAGATGCTGGCAATGCCATCGGTCAGCTGGATTTCATTGCCAACGCCACGGGGCTGAGAGCGAATTTCATCGAAGATGCCGGGCGTCAGGATGTAGCGCCCAGCCACACCCAGCCTTGAGGGGGCAAGCTCGGGGGCCGGCTTTTCAACGATGCTCGATACATCCAGCAATCGGTCGTTCACTTGGGTGCCCGCCACGATGCCGTACCGACGGGTCTGCTCGTAGGGGACTTCTTGAACGGCCAGGATTGACGCCCGCCATTCCTCGAATTGCTCGACCATCTGACGTAGGACAGGGGTCTCCCCAACCATCAAATCGTCCGCCAGCAGCACGGCGAATGGCTCGCCGCGAACCAAACGCTCGCCACACAAAACGGCATGGCCCAAGCCCAGGCTCTTGGGTTGACGCACGAACACGCACTCCATGTCGTCCGGCTTGATCGACTGAACCACCTTGAGCAACTCGGTCTTGTGCGCCTGCTCCAGTTCGTATTCCAACTCAAAGGCGGTGTCGAAGTGATCTTCAATGGGGCGCTTGTGGCGACCGGTCACGAAAATCATCTCGCGGATGCCGGCGTCGTAGGCTTCTTCAACTGCGTACTGAATCAGGGGCTTGTCCACCACCGGCAGCATTTCCTTGGGTTGTGCTTTGGTGGCGGGCAGGAAGCGCGTGCCCAATCCGGCGACGGGAAAGATGGCCTTGGTGATCAAGTTCAATGCTCCAAAAAGAGAACGCCTCGCATTTTTGCATTGATGCGAGGCGTTGCATGGCCTGAGTTCGTCGATCAGGCCCGGGTTTTGCCGAGGGTTAGCCCAGGCGCTGCAGTTGTTCCTTCACGCGAGCCAGGGTGGCGCCAAAGTCGGCCACACGGGCCTTCTCTTGCTCTACCACGGCAGCAGGGGCGCGGGCCACGAAGCTTTCGTTGGACAGCTTGGCGTGGGCCTTGGCGATTTCGCCTTCCAGGCGGGCCACTTCTTTGCTCAGGCGAGCCTTTTCGGCTTCCACGTCGATCTCGACGTGCAGGGCCAGGCGAGCCTCGCCTTGCACGGCCACAGGGGCCATGGTGGTGGCCTCGGCAAACGCGGCATCGTCCAGCACCTTCACTTCGCTGAGCTTGCCCAGCGCCTTCAGGATGGGGGCCGCCTTGGTGATGAATTCCGCGTCGCCGGTGGTCAGCAGGGGCACGCGTTCGGCGGGTGACAGGCTCATCTCACCACGCAGATTGCGTGCAGTGCCCACCATGGCCTTGAGCTTGGTCATCCACGCGTCCGACTCGGCGCAGACCTTGCTGAGATCCGCTTGCGGGTAGGCGGCCACCACGATGGTGTCGTCCGACCCCACTGCCTTGCGACCCGCCACGGGCGCCACCACTTGCCACAGCTCTTCGGTGATGAAGGGGGTGATGGGGTGCAGCAGGCGCAGCACGGTTTCCAGCACGCGGATCAGGGTGCGGCGGGTGGCTCGGGCGGCGGCTTCGTTGCCGGTGTCCTTGGCCGCGTTGATCTGGGCCTTGGCGATTTCGATGTACCAGTCGCAGTACTCGTCCCACACGAACTGGTAGATGCTGTTGGCCACGTTGTCGAGGCGGAACTCGGCAAAGCCCTGTTCCACGGCGGCCTCCACGCGCTGCAGCTCCGACACGATCCAGCGGTCAGCGGGGCTGAAGTCCAGATAGCCATTGGCGGCGCATTGGCCAGGCAGGTGCGAATCGAGACCGCAGTCCTGACCTTCGGTGTTCATCAGCACGAACTTGGTGGCGTTCCACAGCTTGTTGCAGAAGTTGCGGTAGCCCTCGCAGCGCTTGCTGTCGAAGTTCACCGCGCGGCCCAGGCTGGCCAGCGCAGCAAAGGTGAAGCGCAGGGCATCGGCGCCGTAGCCAGGAATGCCTTCTGGGAATTCCTTTTCGGTGGCCTTGCGCACCTTGGGGGCGGTCTCGGGTTTGCGCAGGCCGGTGGTGCGTTTATCCAGCAGCGGGGCCAGGGCAATGCCGTCGATCAGGTCGACTGGGTCGAGCACATTGCCTTCGGATTTCGACATCTTGTTGCCTTGGGCATCGCGCACCAGGCCGTGGATGTAGACGTGCTTGAACGGCACCTTGCCGGTGAAGTGCTTGGTCATCATGATCATCCGGGCCACCCAGAAGAAGATGATGTCGTAGCCGGTGACCAGCACGGACGAGGGCAGGAACAGGTCCATTTCCTTGGTCTGCTCAGGCCAACCCAAGGTGGAGAAGGGCACCAGCGCCGACGAGTACCAGGTGTCGAGCACGTCTTCGTCACGGGTCAACTCGCCCTCGTAGCCGGCGGCCTTGGCGCGGGTGCGGGCTTCGTCTTCATTGCGGGCGACGAAGATTTCGCCGTTGCTGCCGTACCAGGCGGGGATCTGATGGCCCCACCACAGCTGGCGGCTGATACACCAGTCTTGGATGTTCTTCATCCACTGGTTGTAGGTGTTGACCCAGTTCTCGGGCACGAACTTCACGTCGCCCGATTCCACGGCTTCAATGGCTTGCTCGGCAATGGATTTGCCTTGCGCGCCAGGTTTGGTCATGGCGACGAACCATTGGTCGGTCAGCATGGGCTCGATGATCTGGCCGGTGCGGGCGCAACGGGGCACCATCAGCTTGTGCTTCTTGACCTCGACCAGCAGGCCTTCGGCTTCCAGTTGGGCCACAAGGGCCTTACGGGCCACGAAGCGGTCCAGACCCCGGTAGGCCTCGGGGATCTCGGGCAGGTGCGACACCACCTTCGCTTCGAGCGTGAAGATGGTGATCATGGGCAGGTTGTGGCGTTGGCCGACCTGATAGTCGTTGGTGTCGTGGGCCGGGGTGACCTTCACGACGCCGGTGCCGAAATCCTTGTCCACGTGCTCGTCAGCGATCACGGGCACGAGGCGGCCGGTGATGGGCAGCTTGACCAGCTTGCCGATCAAGTGCTTGTAGCGCTCGTCTTCGGGGTGGACCATGACGGCGGTGTCGCCCAGCATGGTCTCGGGTCGGGTGGTGGCGACGACCACGGTCTCATCGCTCCCCTCGATGGGGTAACGGATGTGCCACATCGAGCCGTCTTCTTCCTCGCTTTCGACTTCGAGGTCGGACACGGCAGATTTGAGGATCGGGTCCCAGCTCACCAGGCGCTTGCCGCGGTAGATCAGGCCTTCTTCGTACAGGCGCACGAAGGTCTCGGACACGACCTTGGACAGCTTGTCGTCCATGGTGAAGTACTCGTGCTCCCACGAGACCGAATCCCCCATGCGCCGCATCTGCTGGGTGATGGTCGAGCCGGACTGCTCTTTCCATTCCCAGATCTTGGCCACGAAGTTCTTGCGGCCCAGGTCATGACGAGTCTGGCCCTTTTCCTGCAACTGGCGCTCCACCACGATCTGGGTGGCGATGCCGGCGTGGTCTGTGCCGGGGATCCACAGCGTGTTGTGGCCCTTCATGCGGTGGTAGCGCGTCAACGAGTCCATGATGGTCTGGTTGAAGGCGTGGCCCATGTGCAGCGTGCCGGTCACGTTGGGGGGAGGCAACTGGATACAGAAGGACGGCTTGGACTCGTCCAGCGTGGGCTTGTACAGACCACGTTGCTCCCACTGGGGGCCGTATTTGGCTTCAATGGGGCCGGGTTCGAAGGATTTGGCGAGTTCGGTCATGGTGTGGCGTGCAGGCCGCACCCAGTGCGCGGCCATTTCAGCGTGAACCCTCGATTTTAGAGGGCACCAGCACTGTGGCGAGACGGAATCTTCAACTCTTCAAACCCTGCGATGGATCAAATTTTCGTTCTTAGGGACTTGTTCCGGTCACGGGGTGGGCCTAGGATGGATTCAGTCAATTGACTTTGAGGAGGCCCCATCATGTACGAACACCTTCTGGTGCCCGTTGACGGCAGCGAGTTGTCTGATCGCGCCGTGGCTCACAGCATCGGACTGGCCAAGATGTTGGGGGCTTCCATCACCGGGTTCATGGCCGAGCCGCCCTTGCCGGTATTGGTTGTGGATCAAGCCGCGGTGGCCTACGATGTGGAAACCTTTCGTGAACACGAAAAGCGTTGCGAGGAGCACGCCAGAGCGATCCTCGAAAAATTTGCGGAACAGGCCAAGCAGGCTGGCGTGCCGTTTGATGGCCAGTTCATGATCACCGACAACATTCAGCAGTCGATCGTGGATGTGGCGCAGCGACAGAAATGCGATCTGATCGTGATGGGCACCCATGGCCGGCATGGGCTAGATGCTCTGATTCATGGTTCTTTGACCAAGAGTGTGTTGGCGCACAGCCAACTGCCCTTGCTGATTGTTCACTGACCCACGTTGAAAGGAAGAAAAATGAGCGACCTGACTTCTGCCCAAAAGGACAAGCTGATGGCCGATCTGCAAGTGGTGATGTCCGATGCCGAGGCGCTGTTGTCGGCTACGGCAGACGATGCCAGCGCAGGTGTGGCCGAACTTCGGACCCGTGTTCAACACAGCTTGGCTCGCGCCAAAAACGGCTTGCTGGAAACGCAGGCTGCCGTGATTGATCGAGCCAAAGCGGCGGCCAAAGTCACAGACGGCTATGTGCACGACAACCCTTGGAAATCGGTGGGCATTGCCGCTGGTGTGGGCTTGTTGCTCGGGATGTTGATCGGCCGTCGTTGAAGTTCTTGCATGTCCGAAACACCCGGAAAGACCGAGTCTGACTCGCAGCAGACTGGGGGGCTTCAAGCCTCCCTGCGTGCCTTGTTGTCCACCACGATGGCCATCGTGGAAACCCGACTGGCTTTGTTCGCCACCGAGTTGGAGGAGGAGCGTCAACGCCTGCTCGCCACGCTGGCCTGGGGTGCCGTTGCGGTGTTGCTGGGGTGCTTTGCCCTGGCTTTTGCAGCGGTGCTCGTCGCTGCGGCGTTTTGGGACACCCATCGCTTGCTCGTCCTAGGCTTGATGACCGGATGCTTCTTGGTGCTGTGCTGGGTGGCCATCTGGCGTGTACGGATGCTGATGCAGGCATCGGGCGGCTTGCTGTCAGCCACCTTGGCCGAATTCGAAGCCGATCGAAAGGCCTTGTCGCCCAAGGGGCCGAAATGAAGTCCTTGCCCCCCGAACGCGATCTGGCGACTCGCAAATTGCTACTGCAGCAGCGCAGTGCTGTTTTGCGAGAGCTGTTGGCCCTGCAACTGGAGCGCACAGTCGAGCCGATGTTTTCTGCGGCGGACAAGTTGAACGAAGGCGGGCGTTGGGTGCGCAAGCATCCTGCCTTGATGGGTTTGTTGGGGGCAGCTTTGCTGATCTGGCGTCCGCGTGGGGCCATGAGCGTGCTGAGCAAAGGGCTGGGTCTGTGGCAGACCTGGTTGCGGATCCGCCCCCTGGTTGAAAAGTGGTTGAGTCGGGCCGAAGCGAGCCGCGAAACCGGCCCAGGAGCGTGACACCATGGAGTTGACGTTTTACGGCGACACGTGCATGGGGACCGGGTCCAAAACCTCAACAGGTGTTTGTGATTCATGGAGAACCACAGGCAGCCGATACCTTGCGCCTGCGAATTGGCGAGCAACTCGGCTGGAAGGCGCGGGTGCCAGACTACCGCGAAACCTTCAAGCTCACGACCGGTTGATCTGTCGCAAAGCCCTGATCGCGTCAGGCCATTACCGTCGGGGTCCCGCATCTGTGGAACCCGTTCATGTCTGAATCTTTGCCTGCCTTCCATCCAGTTGACGCTGACGCGGTGGATTCGGCCTTGGCCGACAAACTGCGAGACAGTGGCCTCCAGCCGCTGAGCCTGGGAGGGCGGCAGTTGCTGCCCATTGTGCAAGGAGGCATGGGCATTGGGGTGTCGGCACACAAACTGGCAGGCTCAGTGGCGGCCATGGGGGGCGTGGGCACGTTGTCGTGCGTCGATCTGCGCCGGCATCATCCCGATTTGATGGCGCGCACGCAAGGTTTGGCAGCCCGCGTGGGGCAAGACGAGGCGACCCGCGCGGCCATTGATGCCGCGAACCTTGAAGCGGTGGAGCGCGAGGTGCAAGCAGCCCGCCAGCGTTCGCAGGGCCGAGGCTTGCTGGCCATGAATGTCATGCGTGCGGTCAGTGACTATGCCGCTTATGTCAAACGGTCTTTGGAGGCCGGCATTGACGCCGTGGTGGTCGGGGCCGGGTTGCCTCTTGATCTGCCCGATCTGGCTCAGGATCACCCCAAGGCTTTGCTGGTGCCGATTCTGTCGGATGCCCGCGGGGTTCAATTGATCGTCAAAAAGTGGGAACGCAAAAAGCGCCTGCCCGATGCGATCGTGATCGAGCACCCCCGGCTGGCTGGCGGGCATTTGGGGGCCGCCAAAATTGCCGATCTGCAAGATCCTCGATTTGACTTTGAGCGCGTGATTCCGGAGTCGCTCGCGTTTCTCAAGGCAGCCGGCATCGAAAAGGAGATCCCGATCATTGCCGCGGGGGGCATTCGCACCCACGCCGACATCCAGCGGGTGCAAAACCTGGGTGCCGCCGCTGTGCAACTCGGCACCCCCTTTGCTGTGACCGCGGAGGGCGACGCCCACCCCGAGTTCAAGCGTGTACTGGCCGAGGCGCGCGAAGAGGATTTGGTGGAGTTCACCAGCGTGGCAGGCTTGCCCGCGCGTGCGGTGGCTACGCCTTGGTTGAAGGCTTACCTCAAGATCGAAGAGAAGTTGCAAGCCGTGGCCCACGTCAAGAGTCGCTGCACCAAGGCTTTCGATTGCCTGGCCCAATGCGGCTTGCGTGATGGTCTGACCAGTTGGGGGCAGTTCTGCATCGACAACCAATTGGCGGCGGCCATGCGCGGTGATGTGAAGAAGGGGCTGTTCTTCCGCGGCGTTGGAGCCTTGCCGTTTGGCAATCAGATTCGCAGCGTTCGCGAACTGATGGAGCGCCTGCTGACCCAGGATGGTACGGCCTCGGGTGTGTCCGTCGCAGGTTGAGCTTCTGGGCTGTCAGGCCAAGGGCTGACGAGTGTGAACGGACAGCGCTTGCAGGCGAAGGCGCATCCAGTCTATGGACGCAAATGGCCAGTACAACCCCAGGGTCAAGGTCAGCAGCATGGCGTTTTTCAAGGCCAGCCCCCAAACGGCGCTGAATTCAAGTTCGGATTTGAATCGAATCCACTCATTGCCCGTACGGCTCCACAACAGGTTCTGGCTGCGTGACACGAAATAGGCCACAGGCGCGAGGCTGGCGATCAGCAGGAAGAACATCAGCAAAGGCAGCATGTCGTGAAGCACGGTGGTCATCGGGGTGACATTCCCGGTGGGCTGACTCCAAACCGCCAGTGCGGCGACCCATCCAAACAGGGCACAAGCGCCGGCCAGGCTGAGCAGCCCCATCAGCGCAGTCTTGGTATACAAGGCATAGCTCTCTGCTAGCGTGACGCGACATTGCAAGGGCCGCGGCCCTAACGTGACGTTGCGGCGCACATGCGTTTGCCAGCGCCACCAGCCCCATGGGGTCGACGCGATGGCAGCCAGCAGGGTCGGCAGGGTAGAGATCAGCCCCGCTTGTCGGGGATCACTTTGGCTCATTGCCACGGCCAGCCAGGTGCTCGTGGCAGCGACTCCCATCACGATGGCAAGAGGCAAGCCCAGGGCGATGTAGGCCTGGCGCATGCGGCCAGAAAAATGCACCGAGTGGCCCGCCCATTGAGCATGCGTCAGTCTGTATCGCATGGAGGCATGCAGCAGCGCGGGCCACAACCAGATCGTTCCGATGACGATGCCCAGGCGGGTAGTGGGCGGCGCGTGGCGAGCCCAAGCCGCCAGGGCGAACAGGGTCAAGCCCCCAAGGGGGACTCGAAGCATGCGTGTGGACCGCCCATTGAAGTCGAACGCTTGCCCGTCTAACTGCGTTTGCTGGTGAAAGTATCGAAGCCGTGCCGCTCGACCCCGGGGCCAGTACAAGCCCAAGGTCATCAAGGTGAGCAGGCCCTGACGCAACCACAGTGACCAGTAACTCGAACCGGATCCTGTGAACACCACGGGATAGCGGCAGACCTTCACCGTGCGCTGCTCGGCGAGGTCAAGCGGAATTGGGATTCTCGCCACGGCGGGCACGGTGTGACCTTCCTGATCAGGCGCGGCCGCGCGGATTGCGGGCATGCCAGGCTCCCTGCTTGAGTTTTGTATTTATGGTGTCGCAAAGGGGCCGGGACGCGTAAACCGTGTCAGGCGCCCTACAATTTTTCAATGACTGCCCACTCTGCCACCCCCGAATTGTTTTCCCAAACGCCCCCTGTCGGCAATTCCCCCATGCTGGTGGGACTGAATCCTGAGCAGCTCGCTGCCGTGACGGCCCCCGATGGCCCCTCCCTGGTGCTGGCGGGAGCAGGGTCGGGCAAGACCCGTGTATTGACCACTCGCATTGCATGGCTATTGCAAACCGGCCAGGCGTCGCCGGCCAGCATCATGGCGGTCACCTTCACCAACAAAGCCGCCAAGGAAATGCAGGCCCGCCTGTCGGCGATGTTGCCGGTTAACTCGCGCTCCATGTGGATTGGCACCTTCCACGGCTTGTGCAACCGTTTTTTGCGGGCTCATCACAAAGTAGCAGGGTTACCGCAGTCATTCCAGATCCTGGATACGCAGGACCAGCTGTCGGCGGTGAAGCGGGTCATCAAGGGACTGAAGTTTGACGAAGAAAAGTGCGTGCCCAAGCAGACCACGTGGTTCATCGCGAATGCCAAAGAAAATGGGCAGCGCCCGCGCGATCTGCAGGCGCGTGATGAATTGGGGCGCATGCAGTTGGCGGTCTACCAAGCTTACGAAGACCAATGCCAGCGCGAAGGCGTGGTCGATTTTGCGGAACTGTTGTTGCGTACTTTCGAGGTGATGCGCGATCACCCCGAGGTGCGCGAGCACTATCAGCGGCGGTTTCAGCACATCTTGGTGGACGAATTTCAAGACACCAATCGTTTGCAGTATGCATGGCTGAAGATGTTCGTGGGCAACCCCAATCAGGCTGGACACAGCGTGTTTGCCGTGGGCGATGACGACCAGAGCATCTACGCCTTTCGCGGCGCCCAGGTTGGGAACATGGCCGACTTCGAGCGCGAGTTTCGGGTCCACAAGGTCATCAAGCTGGAGCAGAACTACCGAAGCTTCGGCCACATCCTGGATGCGGCCAACACCCTGATCGCCCAGAACAGCAAACGGCTGGGCAAGAACCTGCGTACCGATGCCGGGCAGGGCGAGCCCATCCGGGTGTACGAGGCCAGCAGCGACTTCGCCGAGGCGCAGTGGGTCGTTGACGAGGCACGGCAGTTCAAACGCGAGGGCCAGGATTTGCGGGAGATCGCGGTGCTGTACCGCAGTAACGCCCAGTCACGCGTGATGGAATCGGCCTTGTTCAATGCCGGGGTGCCCTACAAGGTGTATGGCGGCCTGCGCTTTTTCGAGCGCGCAGAAATCAAGCACGCATTGGCCTATCTGCGCTTGATCGAAAACGCCAACGACGACACCAGCTTCTTGCGGGTGGTGAACTTTCCGGCGCGCGGCATTGGTGCGAGGACCGTAGAACAGCTGCAGGATGCGGCACGGATCAGCGGGCGCAGTCTCGCGCAGAGCGTGACTTCGGTCGCAGGCAAGGCCGGCAGCAACCTGCAGGCCTTTGTCGCCTTGATTGACGCCATGCGCGAGGCCACCCGAGGCCTCACCCTGCGTGAAATCATCGAGCACGTGGTCGAGACCAGTGGCTTGGCAGATTTCTACCGCACCGAAAAAGAGGGCCAGGAGCGTCTTGAGAACTTGGCCGAACTGGTGAATGCGGCCGAGGCCTTTGTGACGCAGGAAGGCTTCGGCAAAGATGCCGTGGCCTTGCCCGTGGATGAACTGGCAGGCAGCCTCGCGGAAGGATTGCCTGCGGCCGTGGCCCGTGTCGAGACCCTGCCTGATGCCGAAACCGGGGAGATCATTTCGCCGCTGCTGGCCTTCTTGACTCATGCGTCACTGGAGGCGGGCGACAACCAGGCACAAGCCGGGCAGGATGCGGTCCAGTTGATGACGATTCACGCGGCCAAAGGGCTGGAGTTCAACAATGTATTCATCACGGGCTTGGAGGAAGGCCTTTTTCCGCATGAAAACTCGCTGTCGGACAACGAAGGATTGGAGGAAGAGCGTCGCCTGATGTATGTGGCGATCACTCGAGCCCGCAAACGTCTGCACTTGTCCTTCTGTCAGACCCGGATGCTGCACGGGCAAACGCGCTACAACATCAAGAGCCGGTTCCTGGAGGAGTTGCCCGAGGTCAGCCTCAAGTGGCTCACGCCGCAGAACCAAGGCTTTGGTTCGGGCTTTGCCAAAACCTATCAGGAAAGCTGGGCGACCGGACGAGGCATGGGCTCAGTGGTCGGGGCAGGGGCGCAGCCTTATCGTTCAGCTGGATCCGGCTCCGGCAGTGGCTACAGCGGCGGCTATGGCCAGCGCGGGGGCGGGCGCAACTATGAGGGCGGGCGTCGTGAAGAGTCGTTCAAGGATTTGACCGCCCCCATCCCAGCGGCCATGGCACAAGCCAAAACCGAAGGCGGGTTACGTGTCGGCCAAAGCGTGTTTCACAACAAGTTTGGCGAAGGCTTGGTGCTGACGTTGGAAGGTTCAGGGCCTGATGCGCGGGTGCAGGTCAACTTCGGCCGCCACGGCACCAAGTGGCTGATGCTGAGCGTGGCGAAGCTGACGCCAATTGAGTGAACCTCAAACCAGACCGTTACGAATCGCGTAGACGGTTAATTCGGAATTGTTGGTCAGGCCTAGTTTTTCAAGCACGCGGGCGCGGTACACGCTCACCGTCTTGGGACTGAGCAGCAATTGTTCAGCGATGTCCGACAAGCGCTTGCCCGAGGCGATCATCACCAGGGTTTGAAGCTCCCGGTCTGACAGCTTCTGGTGGGCGTCCTCCTGTGCGGGGGCGGTCAGGTTGTCGACCAGCATCTGGGCTGTCTCCGGGGTCACGTATTTGCGCCCCTGAGAGACGGTTCGCACGGCCGACACGATCTGCGCGGCATCGCTGCCCTTGTTCAGGTAGCCGGAGGCTCCCGCCTTGAGGGCACGCATCGCATACTGGTCCTCTGGGTACATGGATACCACCAGGACCTTGAACGGCGCGCCTTCTTCTTTCAGCACATGCAGTACATCCAGGCCACTGCGCCCGGGTAGATTGATGTCCAGCACCAGCACATCTGGAGTCCGGTCGCGCAACAGGGTCCGCAGTTCGCCGTAATCGCCGGCTTCGCCGATGACTTCGATGTCGGCCGCATCGGCCAGGGTGTCTCGGATGCCCCGTCGAATCAGGGCGTGGTCGTCGCAAAGAATGACTTTGATCATATGGTGCCCCATTTGGTGGGGTCGTCTGGATCGGTTTCGGCCGCGGGTTCGCCGCTCATGGGCAGGAGTTGGTCGATGAAGCCGTTTTCGGGCCCCGACAAGGGTACCGACAGGATCAGGGTGGTGCCCTCAGGGTTGCTGCTGATGTCCACCCATCCTCCCACCGTTTCCGCACGTTCATGCAGGCCCCGGATGCCGAACGAGCGGGCCTTGGCCAAGTCGTCTGGGCTCAGGCCCTTGCCATTGTCGGTGACCTCAATGGACAGCACCCCGCCGGCCTGGGCGATGTCCACGCTCACCTTCGTGGCTTGGGCGTGCTTGGAGACATTGGTGAGCGCCTCCTGGGCAAAGCGGTAGGCCACCAGCGGGACGCCCGAGGGCAGGTCGTAGGTTTCGTGGCTGGTCCGGAAGGCGGTTTCGATGCCGGTGCGCTTGGCAAATCGGTCGGTCATCCAGTGAATGGCGGGGGCCAGGCCTTGTTCGAGGATGGCCGGGCGCAGGTTGTGCATGATGCGCTGGCTGGCTTCATGCGCATGGTTCACGGTTTCCAGTGCCTGATTCACGCGCTCTGCAATGTGCGGCGTGGGGGCGTGGCGGGCGATCCAGGCCAGATCCAGCTTGACAGCAGTCAAGGAGCCGCCGACATCGTCGTGAACCTCGCGGGCAATGGCCGCCCGTTCGCGCTCGATGCTGGCCTGAAGGTGCTGGGCCAGTTCGCGCAATTGCTGGCGGGACTTGGTCAAGGCTAAATCGGCTTTGTGTTTTTCGATGCGGGTGCGATTGGCCTCAATGGCCAGCATGGCGGCCGGGGCCAGGCGGGCCAGATTGCTTTTCAGCAGGTAGTCGTTGGCGCCGTTGCGCATGGCCTGCACGGCGATGTCTTCGCCAATTTCACCTGATACCAGAATGAAAGGCACCAATTGGCCTGACGCCCGAACCCTCTCTAACGCGGCCAGCCCCGAGTACCCGGGCAGGTTGTAATCCGACAGGATCAGATCCCAATCTTCATACAAAGCCTCAATCAGGGCCTCTTCTGTGTCGATACGGTGGATGTCGGCGTCGATGCCTCCGCGTAGCAAGTGAATCGAGACCAAGGCATGGTCTTCTTCATTGTCTTCTAGATGAAGAACGCGCAGTTTCACGGCCGGTTGGGAGGGTTTACCGGCTTCCATGGGATCAATTTGCTGCGTAGAACCAGACACAAGCGGCCTTCAATCGGTCGATTTACACCAAGTTTTCCCGTGTCAT
>JAGWLR010000151.1 GCA_028864885.1 Burkholderiales bacterium
AGGTCACGCAGCACCCGTTGTGCCAGGTTCAGCTCTTGATACAGCAAAGTGCCGGCGGGCGATTTCAAACCTAGTTCACGCACGGTGGCCCAGGTTTTGCGCAGGTAGGCGATATCAGAGGCCAGTTCGTCGTCGGTCGCATCCTCGGCGTTGGTGCGCAGGATGAAGCCCCCCGAGCGGGTACGCCCTTCGCGATTGTCAGCCTCGCCGATGAGGCGCAGCATGCGCTCGCGCAACTGATCCCGCAATTCAGGCGAACCGATTTTTTGCGAGATGCCGAGGTGGTCGTCCTGAGGCAAGAAAACCAGCAGGCGGCCCGCCACGCTGATCTGGGTCGACAGCCTGGCACCCTTCGTCCCGATCGGATCCTTGATGACCTGAACCATCAAGGTCTGCCCTTCGTGGACACGTTTTTCGATGGGAACCTGCCCTTCTGCAGAGCGCCCCGTTGGCTTGGCAGAAGGATCTTCGCGATGCAGATCGGCCACGTGCAGAAAAGCGGCCCGCTCCAGGCCGATGTCAATGAAAGCCGATTGCATGCCGGGCAAGACACGCACCACTTTGCCTGCGTAGATATTGCCCACCAAGCCGCGCTCCAGGGTGCGCTCGACATGCAACTCTTGCACGGCGCCCCCCTCAATGATGGCGACGCGGGTCTCTTGAGGGGTCCAGTTGATCAGGATGTCTTGGGTACTTGGCATGGATGGAGAAACGTGGGCTCATCACAGGATGACACCCCATGTTGTACCCGATCCCATCCCCATTCGTCAGGATGACCGCGCCAATTGCGGGTTACCGATCAAAACTGCCAGCCCAAGGGCCGCAACAATTCGGCCGTTTCATACAGCGGCAAGCCCATGATCCCGCTGTAACTACCTTCGATGCGAACCGTCCAGGCTGCAGCACGGCTTTGGATGGCGTAGGCCCCGGCTTTGCCCATCGGTTCACCGCTGGCAACGTAGCGGGCAATTTCCTGCTCTGACAAGGTTCGCCACACCACGTGTGAGGTGCTGACCAAGGCATGGCCGTTGACCACCACGGCCGTGAGCACCCGGTGAGCCCGGCCAGACAAGCGCGCCAACATCTCGGCCGCATGCGCCGGGTCTTGGGGCTTACCCAGGATCATGTTGTCTATCGCCACCGTGGTGTCGGCACACAAGATCGGAGCAGAGGGCATGCCAGCATCCCGTTGGCGGTATCGGGCCAGACGCGGCACGGCCGCCTGCCACTTGGCCTGGGTCACACGCAGCACGTAGTCTTCCGGCGTTTCCCCCTCGCGCTCGGCCTCCAAGGCCTCGGCATCTTCATGTTCTTCTGGCAAGAGCAATCGATGCGCCACGCCCAGTTGATCCAGCAACTGCCGACGCCGCGGGCTTTGCGACGCCAAGTAAATGAAGGGCGATTCGTTGTGATCAGGCACGATGGTAAGGATGGTTGTTGCGCAAGGACCAGGCACGGTACAACTGCTCCAACAGCAGCACTCGCGCCAAAGCATGGGGCAAGGTCATATCAGACAGGCGAATGGCTTCATCGGCGGTCTGCTTCAGCGCCGGATCAATGCCATCGGCACCACCAATGATGAAAGCCACATCGCGGCCGTCGTGCAACCAGGCCTCGGATCGCTCGGCCAGTTGCACACTGGTCAACCGTGAGCCGCGCTCGTCGAGGATCACCCGCCGCACGCCGCGCTCCAGAGCCGCCTCGATTCGATGGGCCTCGGCCTGCATGATGGCTGCCACGGGCTTGCCTTCCCTTGGTTCGGCCTTGAGGGCCTTGACCTCCACCTTCCAGTCGGGCGGGAATCGTTTGAGGTAATCCTCGCACGCTTCGTCTGCCCAAGCCGGGAGGCGGTGACCGATGGTGACCACGGTCAATTTCATGGCAACAACTCAGCGATCAACGAGCCGTCTTGCGGGCTGGCGCTTTCTTGGCCGCCACTTTCCGTGTCACCACTTTTTTGGCGGCGACCTTTTTGGCAGCAGGCGCTTTTTTCTTGGTCGGGGCGTTGACCAACACCTTTTTCACCGAAGCGGCCTTTTTGGCGACCACCTTCTTGGCGACGACTTTCTTGGCCGCAGCCTTCTTCGCGATGGGGGCCTTCTCAGCCGTTGCGGGCTTGACGGCACTGGACTTCTTGGCCGGCGCCTTCTTGGCCGCCATCTTCTTGGATGGGGCTGTGGTGGCGGCCTTCTTGGCAGCGGTCACCTTACCGGAGGCCTTCTTGGGCTTCACGGGTTTTTCTTCATCCATCGGCTCGGAGGCCTTCACCAAGCTGGTCTTGGCCGCCTTCACCTTGATGGCAACCGGCTTCTCGCCCCAGATTTCTTCCAGTTGGTAATACTGGCGAATGGCGGGTTGCATGATGTGCACGACAGCGGCGGCACAGTCCACGATGATCCATTCACCGTTGTCTTCGCCTTCGGTGCGCATCACCTGGAAGCCGGCTTCCTTCACCGCCTGGCGAACGCTGGAGGCCAGAGCCTTGGTCTGCCGATTCGACGTACCGGAGGCGATGATCACACGCTCAAACAGAGGAGACAGGTGCTCGGTGTTGAAGACAGCGATGTCTTGTGCCTTGACGTCTTCGAGGCCATCAACGATGGCGCGTTGCAGTTTACGGATGTCCATTCAGCGGATTGTGCCTGTCGGCATAGAGTTGATGTTGGGCAATATAGCGCGCCACGGGCCCGGAAACCAGTGTGGGCGCCAGCGATTCAGGAGCTCGACCTGCCAACAATTGCTGGCGAATGTCGGTCGAGGACACCGGGACGGGTGACATGGGCAGCCTGGAGGCTCGTCCCAAAGTGAGTACTGGCAGGGTGTCAGACTCGCGGCAGGCCACGGCCAGATCGACGCGATCCAACAGTTCCTGCCAGCCATGCCACGTGGGCAAGTTGCGGTACTGATCCAGCCCCAGGATCAGAAACCACTTTGCTTGAGGCTCTTGCGACTGGAATGCCTTGACCGTATCCAGCGTGTAAGACGGCCCAGCCCGACGAATTTCAACGTCGTCGACCACGAACCGAGGCTCATGCTGCACAGCCAACCTGACCATTTCCGCTCGATCGGCTGCCGGTGCGAGGGCTCGACTTTTTTGCCAGGCCTGACCCACAGGCACCCAACGAACTTGATCCAGATTCAGGTGGATCAAGGCGGATTCAGCCAGAGCCACATGTCCCGCATGGACGGGATCGAAGCTGCCGCCCATGATGCCGATTCGGCGCGGGCGTGGATCAGACCCAGTCACGCGGAGGCAGGAAATCAGTGTAGAGGCGCGCCTCCGGCGTCCCCGGCTCGGGATGCCAGTTGTAGCGCCACGTCACGATGGGGGGCATCGACATCAGGATGCTCTCAGTGCGGCCACCAGATTGCAGGCCGAACAAGGTACCGCGATCCCACACCAGGTTGAATTCAACATAACGCCCCCGACGGAAAGCCTGGAAATCACGCTCGCGTTGCGTGTAGGGAGTGTCCTGGCGCCGCTGCAGAATCGGCAGGTAGGCCTCGATGAAAGCATCACCCACCGACTGCGTCAGCGCCAAACCACCCTCAAAACCGAGTTCGGACAGGTCGTCATAGAAGATCCCGCCTACGCCGCGGGCTTCGTTGCGGTGCTTGAGGAAAAAGTACTCGTCACACCACTTCTTGAACCGCGGGTGCTTGTCCTCACCAAAGGGCGCCAGGGCATCTTTGCAGACCTGATGGAAGTGCTGAGCGTCTTCTTCGTAGCCGTAGTAGGGAGTCAGGTCCATGCCGCCCCCAAACCAGGCGACCACGGACCCATCAGGCTTGTGTGCCGCCAGCATGCGGACATTCATGTGCACCGTGGGCACATAAGGGTTACGCGGGTGGAATACCAGCGAGACGCCCATGGCTTCAAAAGGGCAGC
>JAGWLR010000061.1 GCA_028864885.1 Burkholderiales bacterium
CATAGGCCACGCGTTGGCCTGGCCTCCAGCCCTCAACCTGCGGCCCCACCGCTTCCACCACGCCTGCGGCCTCCACCCCCAGTGCCACCGGCAAAGGCGGCAAGGCATACAGGCCGGTGCGGTGATAGATGTCGACGTAATTGACCCCGATGGCGGTGTGCCGCACGCGCACCTCGCCCGGGCCTGGGGCGGGCAGTTCAGCCTCGGTGCGGTGTAACCGCGAGCGGTCACCGATCTCGTCGATCACCATTTGCGCAATCCGTGTTGACATGAGGTTCTCCGATTGAGTTTTCCGTCCACACAGATTAGATTGGGCAAAATCAAACAGCAATTCCCAATTTTTTGACATCAGCTGTGCATAAAAACACAGGCCCAAGCTCTCGCCCGAAAGCCCCGCTGCAAGCCTCTCTGCAGTGGGACGACGTGCGCTACTTCCTCGAACTGGCGCGGGGGGGCAGCTTGTCTGGTGCGGCCCGGCGGCTGGCGGTCGAGCACTCCACCGTGGCGCGCCGCGTTGAGGCGCTGGAGCAGGCACTGGGCATCAAGCTATTTGATCGGCTGCCCAAGGGTTGGTCCTTGACGCCCGAGGGCGAAGCCCTGGCCGCACAGGCCCATCGCCTGGATGACGAAGCGCAAGCCTTTTTACGCACCGCGCTGGGGGTGTCGTCCTTGCAAGGCAAGGTGCGGGTGTCGGCACCGCCGGTGCTGGCCAGTCACCTCCTGGTGCCGCGTCTCGCCGGCTTGCGCGCACAGTGGCACAACATCGACCTGGAAATCATCGGCGAAAGTCGGGATGCCAGCCTGAGCCGCGGCGAGGCCGATTTGGCCTTGCGGATGTCGCGTCCCAGTGCCCCCGGCCTGGTGGCCAAAGCGATTGGCAGCCTGCACTATGGGCTGTACGCCGCGCACGGCTACACCCAGCGCCCCAGCGATCAGTGGGAGTTTCTGGGCTACGACGACAGCTTGAGCCAAGTGCCCCAGCAACGCTGGCTGGACCAGGTGGCTGCGGGGCGTCGCTTCATCCTGCGCAGCAACGACCTGGCCGCCATGCTCAACGGCGTGCGCGTTGGCCTGGGCATCGCGGCCATTCCGCATTTCCTGGCTGCGTCAGACCCGGCCCTGGTGGCAGTCGAAGGGCCCGTCTGCCCCGTGGTGCGCCAGATCTGGCTGGTCATGCACCCCGATGTGCGCCGCTCGCCGCGTGTCCGTTTGATAGCCGATGTGTTGACCACCTTGTTCCAGGAAGCCCAACCGTGGTTGATGGGCCAACAGGTCAATCCATCGGCCTGAGGGGTCATGTGCTGAGCGCGCATCTGCCTACACTTGCATCCATGCACTTCTCTCAACGCGCTCAGTCCATCACCCCCTTCCTGGCCATGGAATTCGGCAAGCATGCAGCTGCCCTCGAAGCCCAGGGGCACCATGTTGTCAAGCTGAACCTGGGCGAACCCGACTTTGGAGCACCCCCGGCCGTGCTGGCCGAATTGCAACGCGTGGCGCAACAGCAGGCCTTGCCTTACACCGGCGCCTTGGGCTTGCCCGCCCTGCGCGAGGCCATCGCAGGCTTTTATCAATCGACTCATGGCGTCCAGGTGTCGCCCGAGCAGGTGGTGGTCACGGCAGGCGCCTCGGCAGCTTTGCTGTTGGTGACGGCTGCCCTGGTGGATCCGGGTGACGAGGTGCTGGTGGGGGATCCGTCGTATCCCTGCAATCGGCAGTTCCTCAGCGGCTTCGGCGCCGACGTGCGCCTGGTGCCCACGGATGCCGCCTCACGCTTCCAGCTCGATCTGGCGGCCGTGCAACGGCATTGGAGCGCCCGCACCACTGGGCTGATGGTGGCTACGCCTTCCAATCCCACAGGGACCTCGGTGCCGGCGTCTGAGCTGAAGGCCATCTGCGATTGGGCGCGGCAGCACGATGCCTGGCGCATCGTCGATGAGATTTACCTGAACCTCAGCGATGGCGATGCGCTAGGCCACCCGGCGCAGACCGTGCTGGCCTTCGATCCGGATGCCATCGTCATCAACAGCTTTTCCAAATACTTCGGCATGACGGGCTGGCGCTTGGGCTGGGCCGTGGTGCCCGAGGCCATGGTGCCGGTGATGGAACGCCTGGCGCAAAACTACTACATCTGTGCCCCCACGCCAGCGCAACTGGCGGCCCTGGCTTGTTTCACACCGGAGTCGATTGCTGTGTGCGAAGCGCGCAAACAAGAATTCGCCGCGCGTCGGGCCTTGGTGCTGGAAGGGTTAGCGCAGGCGAGGCTGTCTGTGCCGGTGTTACCCGATGGGGCCTTCTACGTTTACATCGATGTCAGCCCAACCGGGCTGGACGCCATGCGCTTTTGCCAACAGGCCTTGCAAGAGGCCCACGTGGCGCTGACACCGGGGCACGACTTCGGCCGCTGCAGTGCGGCTTCGCATGTACGGCTGTCCTACGCCGCCTCGCGCGACGTACTACAAGAGGGGCTGCAACGCCTGCAGCGCTTCGTGACCAGTTTGAAATGAGGAAAGCATGCGTTAAAGCGGTTTAGCGTCTTTGGGACGCTGCGACAAGGCTTGCAGAAACTGACGTCAAGGGGCCAAGCCGGGGTGATTGCGGCTTCGGTCACGGATTGCAGCGTGCGCAATGCTGCGGGTCGGCAAAGCGCCGATCCTGGCGGGGCTCAACCACCCGATGCTGGCACCCCGGGCATTGCCAGACCTCGGCCTTGTGGATCTGGGTCGGCTGGCCGCAGCTGGAACACGTCAAGCCAGGCTGGCGTTCGGTGATCCAAAAGCCCGGCACCTGGCAGGCCGGGCAAGGCGATTGCAGGCGCTTGAGCAAATCTTGCGCGGCCTCAGCAATGCGGGCCATGCGCGTGGGGTTGGCGAAAGCGCGCAGATCCAATTCGACAAACACCTGTGCGTTGCTCGACTGCGCCAGACACGTGTCAAAGCCTTGCTTGAGCTGATCCCAATCGGCGATGCCCTTGAGCAGACGCGGATCGTCTTGGTCCTGCGGACGCATCACCAGCTGATGGGCGGGAAAGCCTTCTTCTTCGGCAAAGGCTTCCACCGCGGCCCAGTCTCCGGTTTGCACATGCCCACCTTGCGCAGGCCCCTGCGCCATCCCGACCACTTCGATGCCCAGACGGTCGTCGATCCACACGAGCATCTCCACATTCCAGGGAAACAAGCCCGTGAAAGGATCTGGCCCGAAGCTGCCCTCGCTGGCCAGCCCCACCGGCAGACCTGACAGCTCCATGCCGACGCGGGCCTTGCGGCGGGCTGCCTCCAGCTGCGTGCCCGGGCGAGGCGTGTCGCGGGTGAAGGTGCCGAGTTGGTCGGTGTCGTAGCCGTCAATGCGCTGCACCACACACCCCAGGATGGGTTCGAGGACCGGGGCAATGACGGTCTCTTTGCCATGTTGGGTCAACAGCGCAATCGTTTGTCCAGCGTAGTCACTCATGGGGTCAGGCTCCTTACACAGGCTGCCAGGCGCGGGGGGTGTAGCGAAGCAAGGCCTGGTCTTGCCAACACCACAGATGCAGCCAGCCGTTGTCCAGCATCTGGCGCAACACAGCATGCTGCGCGATCACGTGATCGATGGCGGCTTGCGGCGCGTCGATGACCACCGTCAGGCGCACAGGCTCGTGCACCCAGTGCCGGCCATCGTGCAGCGATTGCTGCGACAAGCCAATGCGCAGGTCCCCACCGTTGCCTTCGAACACACCGATGTTGCCCCCCACCACGTTGTGCAGCACCTTGTTGCCGCTGCCCAGGTGCTTGGGATCACAGGTGGAGGCGTGGTATTGCCAATTGATCCAGTTGGTCACCAGCATCGGCGCGGTCATCAACAGTTCGAGAACACTGCCATCCGTATCATGGTTTGATTCGTAATCATGCAAGAAAGTGCGCCCATAGAGCTTCAGGGATTGGGTGCGATGCCGTGGGGCGATGATGAAGGCGGCATTGCCGGCCAGCCCCCACTCGGGGCGGGTCTGGGCCCCATCGTTGGCGCGACGGCGAAATTTCTTCCACAACTCGGTGCGCTCGGTTTTGGGATCCAGCCCCAGACGAGGCGCTCTCTCACGCCGCACCTGATCGCCTGCATCGACCAAGGCGGTCTGCAAGCGATCCCAACGCGCGCGCGCAGCGGCGGGGATTTCATCCACGTCATAGGTCTCGATGTCGTCGGTGGTGGTGTTGTGCAACGCCGCCACGAACACCGTGTCTGAGGGAATGGACACGCCCTGTTGCTGCAGGCCGGTGCGCACGGCCGGGTCGTTGAGCAAGCGCGCCAACACACGTGCGTTCACTTCACCCGTCTGGCCCCCACAGGCCCCGCAATCCAAACCCGCCGCATGGGCGTTGTTGGCGCTTTGGCTGCCATGGCCCACCAGCATCACCAGCGGGGCCAGATCGTGGTCCAGGCCCATGGCATGCAGCACGCGTTGGGCCAACGCCACCTGGGCATCGGTGTCCAAGCCTTGCAAGGCCGGCCGGCATACCGGGCGATAACGTGCCGGCACCCCGTCCAGATCATCGCGTGAGCGGGCATCGGCAGTGGGGTTGAGCCAATGGGTGAGCTTGCCCAGGTAAGCCACGCCAGCGGCCTCAACAAATGAAAACGCTGCGCTGGGCCACCGGCTGGCAGCCTGCCAGGGCTCGGCCCACGCAAATTGGCGTTGACGGGCGCGGGCCGCAGCCTGTGTCTGCTCTGCCACCGTATCGGTCACATGGATCGCCGGGGCCAGCAAGCCCGGCAGCTGCGGCCGGCGGGCCTCCGTGCCCAAGGGGGTGTAGTCCACAGGCAAACCAAAGAAGCCAGCAAAGCCACGTGTCTGCACTGCTGGCCAGGCCGCTTCGAGTGCGCGTCGCAGGGGCTCGCTTCGCACATCAATGCAAAACGCAGCTTGTACTTCGACCGGCTGCTGCACACGGGTGGCCGGCACCTGCGTGAGGTGGTGCGCCAGATCACGCTGATAACCCGCCTCCAGTGCCATTTGCCATACCTCATCGATCAGCAACTGATCCTGAGCCTGTTCCAGCACGCTGGCCGCTTGGCGCCATTGCGTTTGCACCGCGGCAAATGCGGGTTGGGCCGAGGCATCGTCTTTGCACTCCAGCAAGATTACGCCCCATGCCAGGCGGATCGCCAGCAGATCGCGCAGGTGGGCATCGGTGCTGCCTGCCAGCCGAGCTTGCCAGCCCAAGTAAGCGCACCACGAAGCCCAGCCGTTCACGGTCAACAGCACCGACTCCAGATAGTCGGCCCACACCGATTCCGGCAAGTCCAGCCGTTGCAGCACCCAGTGCTCGGCGTCCTGGCGGGTGGCAGGCAAGGCATCGAGGGCCTTGCCCAGGCGGGGCAGGCCCATCAACAAGCCAATGCCATGATCGTGGGTCAAGGTGTCGCGCCAGAAGGCGTACAAGCCGGCCTCTCGCTGGGGCTGCCAGTCGGCCTGATGTTCGTCAAAGTAGGCCGCGCAGGTCTGGCTGACCTGGTGGGTGATGGCCTGCCGCCACGACAGCCGCGTGTGCCGCTTGGGGTCGTCGTCCAGCACGTCGATCAACAAAGGCAATTGGGGCAAGGCCAATGGCTCATCCAACGCCTGCAGGCAAGCAGTCGGGCACAAGCCGGCCGCGTGCGCCGCGGGCACCTGGATCAAAGCCTGATTCAGGTCGGATGGCGTGATGCGGCCGCTCTCCCAGGCTTGCTTCACATAAGGGCGGGGCGGAAAGACCTGGATGTCTCCCAGCACCGCCATGCGGGCGGCCACTTCGCGCACGGGGCGCCCGATGCGTTGCCAATGCGGATTGACCGCGATGGACCGATCCAGAGGCCAGGTGGGCGCAATGGTTTGACAGGCTTGCTCGCAGGCCGCTTCGATGAGGTCTTTCCACATCTGATTCACTCCGACACCACAGCAGGTTCTGAATCGACCACCAAGCGATCCCGCGCCGTGTGAGCCGCAGGGGCCCACTGCGTCGGCCACAGCCAAAGGGTGACACGCGTGTAAACCTCATCCACATAGAAACCGGCGTAGCTCCATCGACGCCAGGCGGACAGGGCCTGAGGCCGCTGCTGCAAGGTCACCAGGCAGGCGTACATCACCGCCATGCCCAGGCAAGCCACCATGCCGGCCGCCTGCTCCGGCGCGTCCTGCAAGCCCAGGGGCAAGAGGTGCGCCCACGAGGCCACCAAGGTCAAATCCACCACCATCAGCAGGCCAGATGCCGTGCGCACCCAAGGCGCGCGCGCTTCGGCCTTTGAAGCGGGCCCCCACAGCAGAGGGGCCCAGGCCAGGGCCAGCACCCCGCTCCACCACCAGGGCCAGGTCGGGCCGGTCACCCCCATTTGAATCATGCCCACCAGGCCAGCCGCCACCACGGGGGCCACAACCTGGCTGAGCAAGGTGGGGGCCGCCGAGCCACGCAACTGCTGCAAGCGTGTTTGCTGCACCGCCCCGGAAGCCGACAAGAACGCCTGCGCCTTGTACAGCGAATGCCCAATCAGGTGCAGCGCAGCCAGCGTGTACAGGCCTAGCCCGCATTCCAGCACCATGAAGCCCATCTGCGCCACGGTGGACCACGCCAGCCGCACCTTGATGCTGATGCGCGTCAACATCACCAGGCCCGCCAGCAAAGCCGTGCCCAAGCCGAAGCCCACCAACAACCAGCGCGCGACCGGTGCCGATTCCAGCAAAGGCGCAAACCGAATCAGCACCAACCCACCCAGGTTCACCACCCCCGCATGCAACAGGGCCGACACGGGAGTCGGTGCTTCCATCACCTGGATCAACCAGCCATGCACCGGAAACAAGGCCGTTCGCAAGATCACCGCCAGCACCAGGGCCACTGCACTGGCTTGCACCGCTGCGGAAGGGGCCCCTTGCGCCAGTTGCCGATCCAGTTCAGACAGCGAACCGCTGCCCACGGCCGACCAGGCCAAGCCGGCCGCGAGCAACAGCAGGGCATCGGCCAGGCGATCCGCCAGGCGCTTCTTGTGCGACGCCAACAGCGCAAAAGGCCGATCGCCGTAGAAGCACAGCAGATGACGCAGACACAGGCCGACGCTGGCCCACGCCGCGATCAACACCAGCCAGTGGTCGGCCAGCAGCAGCACCTGCACGGAGGTCAGCACCCCGCCCAAGGCCGCCACATACCGCCGCTGACCAGCCAACCCTTGCAGATCGCCCTGCAGGTAACGCGCCGAAAACACCGCAATCACCCAACCCAGCCACTGCACCAGCACCGCCATCACGGCCGTCAGCGGCGTGCTGATCAAACCGGGCACGCTGATGGCACTGGCATCCGTCCCCGGCGCCACAGCATGCAACCCCAAGGCCAGCACCGCACCGCCCAAGCCGATCCCGGCCAGCACGTGAAAAGGCTTCCATAACCCGGACTCATGGGCGGCGTTACTCAGCCAGGGCCAACACGCCGCCAAGGCCATCGTCGCCACCGGGATCAGGGCACTCAGCATCAACAACAAGGTGAGGGAATCCATGACGGGCACGCTCCAAACAACTGCCGCCATGGTGCTTGCGTTCTTTCATTCTGTAAATTACATTGATTAGAACCAATTCATCCAAAAAACAGAACAATGAACCTGGAACAGCTGAACTTTCACCACCTGTTCTACTTCTGGCGAGTGGCCAAAACCGGGCACCTGACCCGCGCCGCCCAAGAGCTGCACGTGTCGCAATCGGCCCTATCAGCCCAGATCAAACAGCTGGAAGACCGCTTGGGCGAGCCCCTGTTCGAGCGCGAAAAGCGCCGCCTGCTGCTCACTGAAACGGGGCAACTGGTGCTGTCCTACGCCGAAAACATCTTTGGCCTAGGCCAGGAAATGCTGGGCCGCCTGCAAGGCCGCAGCGAAGGCATGATCCGCCTGCGTGTGGGCAGCGTGGCTACCTTGTCCCGTAACTACCAGGAAAACTGGATTCGCCCCCTGTTGGCCGACCCGTCGCTGGTTCTCACCCTCGAATCCGGCCTGCTGGAAGGCCTGCTCGACCGCCTGCTGCAGCACCAGCTCGATGTGGTGCTGGCCAACGAACCCGTCCCAGCCGACCCCGATCGGCCCTTGCACTGCCGCTTCCTGGGCAGCCAGGCTATCTCACTGGTGGGCCCGGCCAGCGTCTGGAAAGGCCGCACCCTGCGCGTGCCTGAAGACCTGGATGGGGTGGATGTGGTGCTGCCCGGGCCACGTCATGCCCTGCGGGCCCAGTTCGATGCCTTGTGTCTGTCAGCCAATGTCACACCCCGGCTGCGTGCCGAGGTGGACGACATGGCCATGCTGCGTCTGATTGCCCGCGACAGCGGCTGGCTGACCGTGCTGCCCGAGGTGGTGGTGCAAGACGAACTGCGCAGCCAAAGCCTGGTGAAGGTGGGCCAATCCACCCAGTTGCAAGAACACTTCTATGCGATCACCACGCCGCACCGGCACCGCATCGAGCGGCTGGAGCGCTTGCTCGCCGGCGCGCCGAATCTGGCGGCTCACCCTTAAATCGCGCCAAACACCTTCTTCAAGATGGCACTGCCCGTGCCCACGGGATCCTGGCGGATCTTGCGTTCTTCGTCGCCGATGATGGTGTAGAGGCCATCCAAGGTCTTGCCGGTCACATAGCCTTCGATGGTGGCGTCCTTGCCATCGATCACGCCCACCTCTGCCAGTTTGCCGGCCACCCGGTTGTAAGACTTGGCCAGGTTCACCTTCTGCGTCGCCTGGGTCACCACCGGCAGGAACTGCTGCCCCAAAGGGGCGCGGGTTTTGTCGGCAAAGAAGGTGGTCACCGCGTTGTCGCCACCACTGAGGATCTTCTTGGCGTCTTCCACCGTCATGGATTTGACCGCCCCCACCAACAGGCCCTTGCCCATGGGCACGGCCATTTCAGCGGCACGGTTCATGGTGGTCACCAACTCATCCACCTTCTTGCCCTGGCCCGTCATGCGCAACAGATCAGCGGCCCTTTCCAGGTTGCCCGGTAAGGGGATGCGCACTTTGGGGTTGCCCAGAAAGCCATCGGTTTGACCCAGGGTGCTGACGGCGGCCAGGGCCCCCTTCTCGAGCGCGGCCTTGACGCCTGCACTCGCATCCCGTTCACTCAGATCCGACAAGGACAAAGCCTGTGCCTGACGGGTCGCCGCCAAGATCAAACAAGCCAAGGACGACTGGGCAATGAATTGACGACGTTGCATGGTGTGAGCTGCTGGTTAAAAGGACAAGGCCCGAGCGTGGTGGGCAAAGTGATCCGCCAGGAAGGTGGCGATGAAGTAGTAGCTGTGGTCATAGCCTGGTTGACGACGCAAGGTCAGCGGATGATGGGCCGCGCGGCAAGCTTGTTCGAGCAATTCGGGCCGCAACTGGTTGACCAAAAACTCATCGGCCTCGCCCTGGTCTACCAACAATGGCAACCTTTCGGTGGCATGGCGAATCAGCTCGACCGCATCCCATTCAGCCCAGGCTTGCCGGTCTTCCCCCAGGTAGGCAGTGAACGCCTTTTCGCCCCACGGCACCTGACTGGGCGCCACGATCGGCGAAAACGCCGACACGCTTTGATAGCGCCCGGGATGGCGCAGCGCCGTGATCAACGCCCCATGCCCGCCCATGGAGTGGCCCATGATGCTGCGCCGGCTTTGGGCCGCAAAGTGCCGCTCAACCAACTCCGGCAGCTCAAGCGCCACGTAGTCCTGCATGCGGTAATGCGCCGCCCACGGCCCTTGCGTGGCATTCAGATAAAACCCCGCGCCTTGGCCCAGGTCATAGGCGGGGTCATCGGCCACGCCATCGCCACGCGGGCTGGTGTCGGGCGCCACCACGATCAGGCCGTGGCGGGCGGCATGCGCTTGCGCGCCGGCCTTGGTGATGAAGTTCTGCTCCGTGCACGTCAGGCCCGATAGCCAATACACCACCGGGCAAGGATCGCCCTGCGTGGCTGCCTCGGGCAAGAAGATGCCGAATTTCATCTCACAGTTCAGCACATCGGAGCGGTGCTTCCACACCTCCTGACGGCCGCCTGCGCAGGCATGCTGTTCAACGCGTTCCATGGCTCAGAAATGGATGACGGTGCGAATCGACTTGCCTTCGTGCATCAAATCAAAGGCCTCGTTGATGCGGTCCAGCGGGTGGGTGTGGGTCACGAACGGGGCCAGCTCGATCTCGCCCGTCATGGCTTGCTCGACCATGCCGGGTAATTGCGATCGGCCCTTCACGCCGCCAAACGCCGTGCCCATCCACTTGCGGCCTGTCACCAGTTGGAACGGGCGGGTCGAGATCTCTTGCCCGGCACCGGCCACCCCGATGATGATCGACTGCCCCCAACCCCGGTGAGCGCACTCCAAGGCAGCTCGCATCACCTTGACATTGCCAATGCATTCAAACGAATGGTCCACGCCCCAACCGGTCATCTCCACAATCACTTGCTGAATGGGCTTGTCGTGATCCTGGGGGTTCACAAAATCGGTGGCGCCAAAGTGCCGGGCCAGCTCGAACTTGGCGGGGTTGGTGTCGATGGCGATGATGCGACCGGCTTGGGCCTGCTTGGCGCCTTGCACCACGGCCAGGCCAATGCCCCCTAAGCCAAACACCGCCACCGAATCCCCCGGCTGCACTTTGGCCGTGTTCTTCACCGCACCCAGGCCCGTGGTCACACCGCAGCCCAGCAAGCACACCTGCTCGTGATTGGCTTCGGGGTTGATCTTGGCCAGCGACACCTCGGCCACCACCGTGTACTCGCTGAAGGTGGAACAACCCATGTAGTGATAGATGGGCTGGCCCCGATACGAAAAGCGCGTGGTGCCATCGGGCATCACGCCCTTGCCCTGCGTGGCCCGCACCGACACACACAGATTGGTCTTGCCTGATTTGCAGAACAGGCATTCACCGCACTCTGCCGTGTACAGGGGGATCACATGATCACCGGGCTTCAGCGAGGTCACGCCTTCGCCCACCTCCACCACCACGCCGGCGCCTTCGTGGCCCAACACCGCCGGGAAGAGCCCTTCAGGGTCATCACCCGACAAGGTGAAAGCATCGGTGTGGCACACGCCCGTGTGGGTGATGCGCACCAGCACCTCACCCTTGCGGGGCGGCTCGACGTCGATCTCAACCACTTGCAAGGGCTTGCCAGCCTCAAAGGCGACGGCGGCGCGGGATTTCATGGTGGGGTCTCCTGTTGATTCAGATGCCCCAACATTAATGCACATTTCGCCCAGCCACACCGTTCGGCGTGGCTTCGCCCTCGGTCAATTCACGTCAATAAGGCGATCCCATCGAAATTGGACTTTGGGGCTTTGCCCCTGCAGTGGGCTCAGCCACATAGGCAGGCCAGTTTTTCATGCAATCGCCCAGGCAGTTGCTTTTACCAGGCTGATCCTTGTCGAAGGTATAGAGCGTGCGGCCCGCCGCATCGGTCAGGATGCCATCCCGCGTCACAGGCTGAGCCTGGGCTGCAGAAGTGATCAATGCAAACAACGCCACCGTGGCGGCAGATTGGGCAAAGGACTGAATAGACATGTCGGTTCTCCTGAGTTAAGAACGGTGATCAGCGGCTTCAAAAGCAGCTAGCCACCGGGACCCGGTAGATACCTATTTGGGATCGTCAGTTCCAAAAGCCTTTCACGTTGATGCTCACAAATCAGAAAGAATGTGACGACTCATCTTTGGCCTAGAACCTAGTATTCATGCGGTCTGCATGCGATTTGGCTGCTGTACACCAGGCTAGTCTCTGATACTTATCTTGCGATGCTTCACATTTCTGACGGACTTTCACTTATGGGTCATGTGCGTCAACGAATGCCATGAATGGCAACCTTTAACGAATCAATTGGGGCCACCATCCGCTAATTGGGCCGCCATACGAAAACATCCTGATTAGCTGGCACCGCCAGCACCCCGACTTCGCAGCGCCTCATACAACTTCGCCGGCCCCAACAAGATGTGCTTGAATGGCACCGTGGGCCTCGAACGCATCGATGATCGCGTTCATTAGATCGGTCGCCAAGTCAGGGGAGTTAGAGAACTGCTCCTTGCTGTTGTTCAAGCAAGGTGGTTGCAGATGTCGTTTTCGAATTCGATTTCCTTGCGCAAAGCCAACGTCTACCACCCTATGGGTGGTGCTCAGTTTTCTTCTTGATCGTCGTCGTCACCCAGTGGCCAGCCCTGCATGGCCCGGCTCACTGCTGCTTCAATGGCATCCAGTACATGGGCTTGAACCCTATCGGCGTACCGCTTGCGTCGGTTGTTGGACAAGGTGCCGTGGTTCTGGAAGATGGTGACGATCAGATTAGCCAAATCGCTGCCGCGCAGGTCATGGCGTTCGTTGATGTAGCGCTTCACTCGGTCAAACAAGGCCAGAAAGTCCACCTCCTGGCGCATGTGCGTGTCCAACGAGGCCTCGGCCATCGCCAGGGTGAAGGTGGCCGCTTCACTCAGGTCCATGTAACGGAACCAGGTGTCAGCTTCCGGGGCCCACTCATAGGTGTAGTGTTCATCGCCAACCCAAGTTACCTGGCATAGCTGGCGGGCCGGCTTGCTGAAGGTTGTGAGCGCGTGCAGGTATTCAGCCTCGTGCTTTTTCATGGCCACCGAGATGGGCAGTAAGAACTGTGGTGGCAAGCGGCCAGACTGCCCAAGGCAATGGTGGATCAGGTAGCGCGACAGTCGGCCATTGCCGTCCATGAACGGGTGGATGAACACGAACGCGAAAGACACTACAGCGGCGTGCACCAGTGGGTCCAACTCAGCGGCTCGCTGGTTGGTCAGGCGCATCAGCCCATTCATCAGGTCCACAGCCAACTCAGGCGCAGGGGGCACGTAGGTCACCCCAGCGGCACCGGGCACGTCCCTCTGAAGACGGTTCTGCTCGGTGCGAAATTGAACGGCCTTGTCAAAGGGATTGGAGATGGCGGCGTTCTGTAACTCCACCAGCCATTCTTCGGTGAGCGGGCGCTGCTCATGGGCGCGGCGCAAAAGCGCGGCAAACAGTGCTGCCTTGTCTGCGGTCGGGGCTTCCCCCTCGATGGCAAAGGAGCCTTCGGTTTCGCTCAGGTAGGCCCAATTCAGGGCCCGCTCCAACATGGCTTCACCCACCGATTCGGCAAACGCTTGAGCCTGGCCCAGGATGTCCTTGTCAATGAGCGCCATCAGCGCCGGGGTCTTGCGCACCACCGGGCAGAAATGCAGGCTACCCAGGCCATTGAACTCGATGCGCCAGCGGGCATCGCGATGTCCTTCGCCCACGATGTAATCGGCAGGGTCGAACAAAGGCACGTAGCGGGCCGTGACGCCCGGATCACCCAACTGAGGCAGACGCTGCTGGTGCAGGGCTTCCCATAGATGGCACAGCTTGCGTACATACACGCCATTCGGAGCAGCTCGAAAAGCCTCTACCAGCTGCAAAGGCGCGATGTGCCGCAAGGCGGCGGTCAGCAGGTTCAGGCGTACGCCTTCGTGCTTGATGGCAAACAAGGCGTGCTGCAGCAGGTCTGGCGCTGGTGCTAGTTTGTGTGGCACGAGCAGCGCGCCCTCTGGCAGCCGCTCGATGCGGCTGACGGGGGCCAGGCGCGCCTGTTGGGCCCCCAGGAAGTCGGGCGCACCCACATGATGCTGGATCCAGGCGTAGCCAACGACATTCATCTCAGAGAGGCGTCCTTCGGCGCAAAAATCTTCAGGGGATAAGAATTATCTTCAGTTTTGCCTGTTTGGAATTTTTTTACTTCAGAACAAGGTGGGGCAAACAAGGCCTGCTGGCGAAACGGCTCAGGCCGCCCCAAGCAGAAAAATCTTCAGCATCACAACTTTTTCTTCAAAAGCCCGCATTCATACACTTTTTTATTCAGATGTTTGGGCGCACCGCGCCTGACTTGGGGACCCGCCTACTTACTATGAGCGAGGGGGCTGAATACATACTACGTGATGAGCTTCCGCTCGAGGCCGACGCCGTGCTGAACAAGCGCGGTCTCGGTGGCCTCATCCAATACAAGGGCCACCTGCAATTCATTGCAACTCACAAAGGCCTTACGTTTGAAATTGCGACGTTTGCACGCTTTGCTACAAATTGAAGAATCAGGAGGGTCAAAACCCTGCTTTTAGGCTGTTTGAACCCCTGCTGCCTGTGCACACTGAAGCGAGCAAAGCGTGCCCGTAGCCTTGAATGCCACTCCTCACATGACGATTGCTGACCGTGTCGACAAGACGCGGCCGCACAAGCTGGCCATGCCCCCCGAGGTGGATGCAAGCCAGTCGCCTGTGTTGATCTATGAATATCTGGATAACGGCGAATTAGTTCAGGTGCCCGGCATGCGAGACAACCAGACCCCCGGGGTGCTGGCTCAAGAGGCCCGCATTCGAGAGGCACACTATTTGGCAATGGCGCAAGACGCCCTGAACAAGAAATACAACCCCGAGTGGCAACGCGAGTTCGAACACGATCAGGCTCTGCGCCGTGCCCAGGAGGCAGCCGATCAAGCCAAGGTGTACGACGACCTGGAACGCATGATGTGCAGCGGGTATCACACCAGTGGTTTGCCTTTGCCCGACCGAGTGAATTACACACGCACTTACGAGGCCATGGCCGATTACATGGCCACCAAGCCCGAACGTGATTGGATGCGAGATGAGATATCTGACCCTGCCTCATGCCGCGCCTGGGAAATCGTAGAGCAGGAAGCCGAAGAGCAACTGCAATATGCCTACTTCTTCGACACCAGTGACATCCATGACCGTGAGCAGGTCAGGCGCATCAGCGCAGTCGACATCTACAAGGTGCTGTACCCGGATTGACCTGGCACGTAGAAGGTGACAGCAGCCGGCTGAGCCAAGGCCACACTCACAAAGCGCTGTCTTGAATGAATTGGCGCTTGTTGGCCTGGTAAACGATCACTGCATCACTCTCGCCAAACTAGGTGCAAAGCCCACTTGTTGTTGGGTCTCTACAAGTCGAACGCTTGAACGATGTCGAGCTAGGGCTGAATGGCTGCTTGCAGCACCAGCTTGTGTTGCTTGATCAAATCCCGAAATGTTTCCTGGGTGGTGGCCCAATCCACCACATCCACCCGCCAAGGCAAGTCCGATTCAGAAAAGGCTTCTGCCAAGGCAGCCTGAACCTGAAGGCTCAATGGCTGCTGGGTGATCACAGTGATGTCAAGATCGGAGTGGGGCTTGGCCGTGCCTTTGGTCCGAGACCCAAAGGCCCAGACTTCGATGCCCGGTAAGTGCTTCGCCAGAATACGCTGAACGATGTCCCAATGGCTGGGCTCGATTTGTAGCCCTTCGGGCCTGTCAGCCATGGCGAGCATCCAGCTGGTTCAGCAACTGGCATGCATGGTTGAGGAAGTCTCGTGTGCCCTGGTAAACCTGCTAGGCTTTGGCATGGTCGTAGGTGTACGCAGTGATGTTGCGCATCTGCCTGAAACCGCGCCCGATGACTGACGTGCGCAATAGACGCCACAAACAGGTGGATGTCAAGAAATGGCGCTTGCATTTAACATCCGCTTTCAATATTCCAAATTGACGGACCACCATGGGAGGCATCGTGTTTGCGTCGACTGTCTTCTTCCAAGGCCCAAGAGAGCACTTCTTTCGGCCGCTGAACTGGCAAGACCGAGAAGCATGCGCAGCTGTGTTGCGCCAGTTGCATGAACGTGTTCATGGTCCGGACGCAGACTACGCCGAGGCACTGACACGTGAACTGGTGCTGGAGATCATCCAGCAGGTGATTGCCCAACCGGCATATCGCAACGGCGCGTTGCCGGAGAGCATCGCAGCCTCGGGCATCGTCCAGCCACAAGCTGAGCGCGATTACGCCCTGAGCCTGCTGCGTGCACTCAAAGAACATGGCTGGCTAGAGGATTACAAAGACCCGATCAACCTTCAGCCCACACTCAAGCTGACGCGCGCCGGCAAGGCATTTGCCGAGGTCTTCGCCGAGCTGGACAACGCCCGCCACAAGACCCGTCAGCGCAACATGCGCTCCGCACGCAAGGCCTTGCAGGCCTTTCTCGAAAACCGGGACGAAGATGAGTTGCTGGACGCCTACGACTTTGCCAGCCGGGTGGTGCAAGACCTGCAAGAGGACATCGAGTACTTCCGTCTGCTGATGCAGACCCTCACGCGCGAAGCCTTGACGCAAAAGCTGGCCTGGGACGAATTCAACGACTTCTTGGAGCGGCGATTCGGCAAAGAGATGTCGGTGCGGCTGGTGGCCGACTCTGTCGACCGCCACCGCAGCCAAATCATCGAACTGTTGGACATGGTTCGTACCTGGCCAGAAGCGCAACGCCAGGTCATTGACAGCGCCTTGCGCCAACGTGCAACCTGGCTAGAAGGCGTACTTGAAGGGCGCAGTGCGACCTTCTGGTTGTGCCAGCGCATCGAAGACCTGATCGACGCGGCTTGCCAGGTGAAGCTGCCCATGCTGCGCAGTGAAATGCACAACTATGTGCGGCGCTTCACCAGCCTGCTGCGCCAGGCACTGTCTCTGGACTATGGCGCAGAGTCAGCCATGGGCCGCACGCTCGCTGGCCTCAAATCCAGCCACAACGCCGACCGCAAGGTCTGGCTGGACGCCCTCGCGCAGCGCCTGTCCACCGCCGAGATCCGATTGCCCACCAGTGGCCTTCGCTGGACACAGCGTGATCGACAAGAGGTAGAGGGCAGCGACATCGACTGGCACATCCTGCCCCACAGCAGGCTGGAGGCCGCCATGCGGCGCGCAGAGGCGGAGGCCTTTGTCATCAGCGAAGATCTCCTGCTCACGCAACTGCACAAGCTGGCGAAAGTACGCGGCACTGCTCGCCCCTTGCGGCTGTCTGACCTCACTGTGACCGATGCGCCCGATGTGCTGACCGCACTGCACGCCGTAGGGGCCGCACGATCCTCGCAAGGCAAAGCGGCCTGGCGCACACACAAGCTGCCCACGAAATTCGAGACGCCAGCCTTCACCGCCGACGATTTCGAGCTGCAACTCCAAGCCACAGGCCAGGCGCAGCCACCCCAGGCAGAATGACGCTTCCATGAGTTTGCCAACGTCCTTTCACACCCTTCTGGAAGCCCGCTTAGCCGAGCGAACGGCTGGTGCGGTCTCACGCAAGCGCTTCGCCGAAATCTGCAACCGGATGCTGGCCAGCGGCATCATCTGGCGCGAGCACTCCAGACCCGAGCAGGCGCTGTATGACGACGCCTCCATGATCGAAGAGTTGCTGCGCGAATGGTTCGACGTGCTCGGCTTCTCGTTGGTGCACGATGTCGACGCCAACCTGTTTCGCCTTTATCCGCCCGGCGATGACCAGGAAGACGAGGAGGGCGTCAAGCGCCTTCGAGCACGGCTGTCACGTGACGTGGTGGCGGCGGCATTGGGCTTGCGCTTTCTGTACACCGAAGCGCTCACCGGCAAGCGCGAACTGGTCAATCAGGAGCTGGCCATCAGCTTGGAAGAGCTGTCGCAGACCCTGGTTTCACTGGTGGGCATGACCTTGCCATCGTCCATGGCCGAGCGCGGTCAACTCTTACGTGAACTGCGCAAGCTGCGCCTGATCCGCTTCAAGGACGCCGATGGCCTGGGCCAGATGGACACCCTGATCAGCGTGCTGCGGCCCATCCTGTCCTTCGTCAGCGACGAAGCCTTGCAAGACGTGCTGCGCATGATGCAAGAGCGCCAGAGCACAGCGCTTCAAGTACAGAACACGGCACAGGCGACAGACACTGAAGTCGCAGGGGAAGGCTGACATGCGCATTGCCAGGCTGATCACCCTGAACTGGGGCACGATTGACCCCCGCGATTGGCCGCTGGCCGACGCCACCTTGCTGACCGGGGAGTCGGGCTCGGGCAAATCAACCCTGCTCGATGCCATTCAAGCGGTGCTGACAGCCGCCCGCCAAGGCGTCTTCCATTTCAATGCAGGGCAAAACGAGTCCACCCAAAGCCGAAGGGGCGGCAAGGAGCCGCGCACGCTGCATGCCTATGCCTTGGGCCAATGTGGTGGTGATGTGTTCTTGCGCACACGCTGCACCAGCTATGTCGGCCTGGTGTTCGAGCCGTCCACAGGCGAGAGCACCGAAGGTTTCACGGCGCTGCTGGGCATCGACGCCCACGCCGAGAACGGGCGCGCCGATGGAGGCCGACCGCAGTTCTTCTTGATTCGCGCGGCGGTGTCCATCGAGCACCTCGTGGCGGCGCCCAGCGCCACAAGCGCTACCGGCACTACAACCACGCCTCGCCCGCTGAGCCTCAAAGAGCTGCTGCCCCAACTGCAGGTGCGCCTGGGCCTGAACCCCGATCAGCTCAGCCGCCATGAAGGCAAAGACAGCTACCTGCAACACCTCTATGGCCAATTATTGGGCAAGAAGTTCGTGCCCGAGCTTGACGCCACCCGTTGCGCCAGGGCCATCGTCAAGGCCATGGCCTACCGCGAAATTGGCAACGTCAACGACCTGGTGCGCGACGAGATCCTCGACGAGAAGGACTTCTCGCAAGAAGTGGGCAAGCTCCGCCAACTGATGCAGGAGATCGCCCGCCTCAAGGCCGATGCCGAGCGCCTCAAGCTCAACATCGACCGCTTGCAGCTGGTCGACGATGCTGCCACGGACGTGGTCGACCTGCTGCGCAAACATGTGGTGGCGCTGAACGCCCATGCGCTGCGCCTGCACCGCGAATGCGATGCCGAGCGGCTGAGCGTGACGCGGCAGCAGCAGCGACTGCTCAAACAAGCCAGCGAATCGCAAGGCCGGCTGGACGCCATCAGCCTGCAACGTGAACGCGTTAGCAGTGAGCTGGCCGTGGTGCAGGGCGAGCTGAACCTCAGCAGCGTGAACCAGGAAAAGCAGCGCCTGGATGCACGCGCGGCGCACCTGGCCCAGCAGTTCCACAAAGAGTGGACGCGGGTGCAACAAGCGGCGCAGCAGATGGACCAAGTACTGGGGCATGTCGGCCAACTGTTGAACCTGGACGTGTCGCCGCTGCCTGAGCTCCATGAAGCCGTGGCCAGGCTAACGCCCGTCGCCCATCTGGCCCAGAAGCAGTGGGCCCCGGCACGCGAGCCGCTCATGGCCCCCGCCCATCTGGACGACGACCTGGCCGCGTTCGAGCTGGAGCCCCTGGACCAAGCCTTGAGAGCCTTGGAAGGCGCCCTGGTTGGCACCGAACAATCCGTCATGACGGCCTTGATGGCGGCGCGCAGTCACTTGCTGCAACAGCAACACGAACTGAAAGACGAGCAAGAATCCTTGCGCGCCGAACAAAAGCTCTTGCTGCAAGGACGCACACCTGCGCCGCCCGATGTCCAACAGGCCCTGACGCTGCTGGAAAACGAATTGCCCGCCGCCCGGGCGCGCATGCTGGCCGCCCTGATCGAGCCCAAGCCCGGCAGCGCCTGGCAACCGGCCATCGAAGGCTACATGGGACGCGACCGCTTCGCCATCATCGTGGAGACCGACTTCGAAGAAGACGCCATCAAGCTGATCAAGCGCCACTTCGCGCGCCGCTCCCCCAAGATCGTGCAAGGCAGCAAGGCCATCGAAGACACACGCGATGCGAGCCTGCCGCCCCAGGCCGTCCTCCACGAGGTGGTCTGCCAACACCCGGTCGCGCATGCCTATTTGCTGGCCCTATACCGCCGCGTGCTCAAGGTCAGCTCCGAAGCAGAATTGCGCAAGACCCCTCAAGGGCTGATGCAACAGGGCCTGGGCAGCCGCGCCTACGGCATGTTCGCTTGCCTGGCCAGCGATCAGGAACTTGCCTTTGGCATGGAAAGCCGCAAGCGGCGTTTGGCCTGGGTCAGCCAGCGCCTTGATGCGCTCGTGCCAGAGTTGAACAGCTTGGGCAACCTCGATCGCTCATTGCAATTGGTGATGGGCTGGTTCCAGCGCGTGGGCGCAGATTCCCTGTCGCAGGCGCTCAGCGAGGCACTTGACACACGCCTGCACCATGTCGAAGTGCAACTGGACCTGAGTCGCCTGGACACGACCAGCATCGAGGGCCTCATGCTGCGTAAGGCCAATCTGCAAGCCAGTCTGTACACCTGCGGCAAAGAATGGGACGAAGTGCAGCAAAACGTGGGAGTGCAAAACAAGGACCTGGCCCACATGACCCGGCGGCTCACCGAGCTGGATGCACGCCTGCCAGAGTTGACGCTTCAAGTCACCAACGCCAGCGTCTGGTTCAGCCGGTTTGCATCGGCAGCCTCAGGTGTGGCCACCGAGGTACAACTGCAAACCGAGGCCCAAGAGCTGAGCGAAGCCGATGAGCCCGTCACCGGCACCTTGGCCAACTGGGTTCACAACACTGAAGAGAACCTGCCGGATCGCCTCAAGACCTTGCGCAACCACATCGCCACCTACCTGGCTGGGGCCCGCACAGACGAAGAGCGCTTCACCTGGGCTGAGCCGCCACGTTTGATCGAGCACATCGAGGCCATCTTGCAAACCGTGCAGAACGTTCAACAGGCTGCACGCGACCAGATCCGACGGCAAGACAGCATAGGCCTGGCCGAAAACGTGGCCCGCCTTGAAAAGTCCGAAGCCACCTTCAACCACGTGTTCACCAGCGACTTCTGCTTCCAGGTGCGCCGGGACGTGAAGGATGGCTCGGCCGCACTGCGCAAGCTCAGCAGCGAGCTCAAGGCCATCC
>JAGWLR010000062.1 GCA_028864885.1 Burkholderiales bacterium
CTGACCTGAACCTGATTCGCCAGATCGCTTTCAGAAAAGCGATCGCCGGGCAACAGCACAAAGTCGAAGATCAACTGCTTGATCTGAGCATAGGCGCGCTCGGCCAGGGTAGCCGCCGGCAAGGATGCGGTGATCGCCAGGAGCGGATGCGAAGCCAGCAGATTCATATCAGGTCCAGGGGATCATGCTGACATGGGCGGCAACGATCTTCCACCCGGCTGGCATCCGCACCCAGGTCTGGGTTTGAAACCCACGCAGTGGTGTGTCGCTGCGCGTGAACTCGCACTGGGCTACGGCCACATTGGATCCAAACGAGGTGATGCGAACATTGTATAGGGCCCGCGTGAAGTCGGGAGCCGAGACGGTGGCCCGGTAGGCCACCAGTTCGTCGTACCCCAACTGACGGTCGGCGATGCCATAACGCGTCACCCGCGGGTCATGCCAGAAGAAATCATTGAGTTGCCGCACGTCGTTGCGCATCAAGGCCGCCTCGTAGGCCTCGAACACGGCCGACACTTCCAATTCGGTGGTCGTCATGCGCGCGCGCCCTCCTCTGTGCTGAGGTTCAGCGCTCCGATCACCTGCTCTGAGCGGGCCGTCCAGCCGACGATGGCGCCTTGCGCACGAACCATGTCCAGTACCGCCTGCTTGAAGGCGGGAAAGTAGCTCTCGGTGGCGTCTTCGATCAACAGGCATTCATAGCCGCGGTCGTTCGCCTCGCGCATCGTGGTCTGCACACACACTTCGGTTGTCACCCCCGTGATCAACAAATGGGTGATGCCCCGCACCTGCAAGGCCTCGTTGAGGTAGGTGCCGTAGAAGGCGCCCTTGCCCGGCTTGTCAACAACCAACTCGCCCGACGCCGGAGCCAGTTCGGGAATGATGGCGTGCCCCGCTGCCCCCCAGATCAGCACCCGGCCCATCGGGCCTTCGTCGCCGATGCGCAGCGCGGGTGAACCCCGATTCACTTTGGCAGGCGGGCAATCCGACAAGTCAGGCCGATGCCCTTCTCGGGTGTGAACCACGAAGCCCCCCACTTGCCGCCAGGCATGCAACAAGTTCTGCAAGGCGGGCACGATGGCCTGCAAGGGCCTGACGTCATTGCCCAAAGAAGCGCCAAAGCCCCCCGGCTCGACGAAGTCGCGTTGCATGTCGATGATGACCAAGGCTGTCTTGGCCACATCGAACTCATAGCCGAAAGGCTGGGCATCCAGGTGCAGCTTCATGCGGCCTCCGCCTGAGCTGGGTGACCATGCCCACCCATGAACGCACCCAAGGTACGCCGATCGGCTTCGGCTGCCAAACATTCGTGCACGATGCGGCCTTCACTCATGACAAGGATGCGATCCGCCAGCTTGAGCAACTCGTCCAGATCCTCGCTGATCAGCAGCACGGCACCGCCTCGGTTGCGCACATCCATGATGCGCTGGTGGATCTCGGCCACCGCTGAGAAGTCCAAACCAAAAACAGGGTTGGCGACCAACAGCACATCCACTTGGCCATCCAGCTCACGCGCCAGCACCGCACGCTGCACATTGCCGCCTGACAGCGACCGGATCGGCGCTGCATCCGACTGGGTCTTGACCCGATATTGCGCAATCAGCGTGCGAGCCTGCTGCCGCACCTGAGGTTTACGCAACCAGCCCCAACGGGCCATCGGCGCCTGATCGAAACGACGCAAGCCCATGTTCAAGGCCACACTCAAATCCCCCACGCAAGCATTGCGCAGCGGCTCTTCCGGCAGGCTGCGAACATGCAGCCGCTGGTTTTGCTGGCGTCGGGCGCGATACTTTTCGTCCGCCACCCACACCTCACCAGACGCTCGATCGCGCTGCCCCACCAAGGCTTCCATCAGTTCGCGCTGGCCATTCCCTGAGACGCCAGCAACGCCGACGATTTCGCCCCCGCGGATGGCAAAGGTCAGGCCGCGCACGGCTTCTTCACCTCGATCGCCCTGCACTCGAAGCTGCTGCACCCGCAGACGCAATGGGGCCGATGGATAAGGCTCGCGCGTCATGAGACCGGCAGGGACCACCTCCGATGTGGTCTGCCCCATCATCTCGGCCCCGAGCAGCGCCGGTGTGGTCTCCGCGACGCGGTGGCTGCCCATCAGTCGGCCGCGCCGCAAGACACTGACGTCATCGGCCATGTCCATCACCTCGCGAAATTTGTGCGAGATCATGATCACGGTGACCTGCCCGGCATGCGCGCGATCACGCAAGGCGCCCAACACTTCATCGGCTTCCTGAGGCGTCAACACAGATGTAGGCTCATCCAGGATCAGCAAGCGCGGCTTCAGATACAGCTGCTTGAGGATCTCCAGCTTCTGCTTCTCGCCTGCAGACAGATCGATCGGTCGTGCATCGAGGTCGAGCCGGAAAGGCGTGGTGTCCATGAAGGCGGTCAATTCCTCGCGCACTTGCTTCCACGGAATGACCGCAGGCAGCGCCCCTTTGGCCAGCAGCAGGTTCTCGGCCACGGTCATGCCCGGCACCACGGTGAAGTGCTGGTACACCATGCCAATACCCAATTGACGCGCCACCACAGGGGTGGTGATGGCATGCTCGCGACCGTCAATCAGCACCGCGCCCTCTTCGGCCTGGTGATACCCCACCAAGGCTTTGACCAGCGTGCTCTTGCCCGCGCCGTTTTCACCCAGCAGAGCATGGACGGTACCGGGGCGGACCTCCAGGGTCACCCCATCAAGCGCCACAAAAGATCCAAAGCGTTTGGTGAGTTGATAGGTCGACAGGGCCAAGGCGCCTGTCTTGGCGGGCACGGGATCAAGCGGAGCAGTCATGGGGCCTCACAGTGCTTGCAAGGCCTGGATGACGGCCTCGGAATGAGACACAGCGCCAAACACGCCCCCTTGCATCTGGATCATCTGGAAGGCTGCCGCATGGTTGCCCGGGTCGGTCGCCCCGGTGCAATCGGTCAGCATCACGCACTCGAAGCCACGGTCATTCGCTTCACGCATCGTCGTGTGAACGCACACGTCGGTGGTGATCCCGGTCAGGATCAAGTTGTCGATACCGCGGGTGCGCAAAATCAGCTCCAGGTCGGTAGCACAGAACGACCCTTTCCCAGGCTTGTCAATGATGGGCTCACCCTCGATGGGATACAACTCAGGGATGATGTCCCACCCCGGCTCGCCGCGCACCAGGATGCGACCACAGGGCCCAGGGTCCCCGATCCCGGCGCCAATTTGCTGTGATCGCCAGCGCTTATTGGCGGGCAGGTCACTCAGATCGGGTCGATGCCCCTCACGGGTGTGGATCACCCACAATCCAACCTGCCGCGCCACGGCCAGCAACTTCTTGAGGGGTTCAATGGGTGCCCGCGTCAGCGACAGGTCATACCCCATCTTGTCAACATACCCACCGACACCGCAGAAGTCTGTCTGCATGTCGATGATGATGAGTGCGGTGTTGGATGGCCTCAGATCGCCGTTGTACGGCCACGCATAGGGTTGGGCCTTCACATAGGCTTGAGTGGTCTGGCTCATGCGGCCTCCTGAAGCTTGCCTGGCAGAGGCTCAAGCAGATTGGGTTCACTGCCCTGGAATGTTCGGGTGGGTTCGGCGAAGCCGCAACTGCGGCCATCGGTGTGGACGACCTCGGCCTCCCAAGGAAGCTTGGCGCGCCCAGCCACCATGTCCTGCATGAAGGTGTAGGGGCAGTCCTGCGCGCCGCCCTTCACCGCAACATACCCGCGGTGGAAGAATTGGTAGATGTTGTTTTCGACGCCCCAATGCGCACGCGCCTCTCGGACCCCATCGGCCCGCACTTCGGCGCACACGATTTCATTGGGTCGACCACCACCCTGCGCCATGACCGTGCCGTCGAAGTTGCAGACCATGGCCTCCCCCATCGAGTCGAAGGTGCCATCACTGCCACACAGGCAGACACTGGCTGTGACCATGAGGTTCTGGAACGCATTGGCTTGATTGGTGATTTGCCAGGCGTGCCGGATCGGGGCCGTGTAGCCCGCTGTGCGGATCATCACCTCAGCCCCCTGATACGCACATTCACGGGCCATTTCAGGAAACATGCCGTCGTGGCAAATGATCAGCGCCAGCTTCACCCCTTTGGGGCCAGTGATGACGGGGATGCCCATGTTGCCCGGCTCCCACGGCTCGACGGGCACCCAGGGGTGGTACTTCCTGTAATAGAGCTGCAACTGCCCCTGGTCGTCGATGATCAACCCCGTGTTGTAAGGGTTGCCGCCGGGATTCTTTTCCATGATCGAAAAGCACCCCCAGATCTTGTGCTGCACGCATGCTGCCTTGAAGGCGGCCACTTCCGGCCCATCCAGCGTGACCATCAGCTCGTCAGCCGTGCTCATCGACAGCCCGTGCAAGGCGTACTCGGGAAAGACCACCAAATCCATCCCAGGGTAACTGCGCCGCGCCTTGCCTACCATGTCAATGATGTGCTGTGTCTGGGCTGCGAGTTGCTCCGGGGTTTCAACCACCGGAAGTTGAAGCTGAACCAATCCCAACACCATGCCCAAAGGCGTCTTGTTCAAACCACCCAATCCGCTCATGTCATTCCCCTTTTTGATCACACCCTGATGTCGTCCAGCCCTCAACGCGACACTCCCAGCTCCATGGGCGCCCCTTGCAGCGCGCGTTTGGGGCTACACGTCCACACCAAAATCAGCAAAGTCAGGGCATAGGGCATGGCGTTGAACAGCTGATAGCCCCAACTGATGCCCACCGATTGAAGGGCCGGCCCTAACGCTCCGGCTCCACCGAACAACAAGGCCGCACCCAGGCAGGCCACCGGCCGCCAGCGTGCAAAGATGACCAAGGCGACCGCGATCAAGCCCTGCCCGCTGGACAGGCCTTCGTTCCAACTGCCCGGGTAATGCAACGACAACGAGGCACCACCCAGCCCGGCGATGAAACCGCCCGCCGTGGTGGCCCAAATCCGCACGGCGTTGACCGAGTAGCCCAAAGCCTTGGCCGCATCACTGCTGTCACCGGCCATGCGCACAATCAAACCCCAGCGTGTATTGGCCAGGGCCCAAGCCAGCCCGATCGCAAGCAGCACCCCCAGAGGGAACAAGGCATTGATCCGCAGGGCTTCACGCACTTGCGGCGAAGTGCTCCATTGCCCCAATTCCAGCGCCGGGATCTGGGCGGCCTGCGGTTGAATCAAAGGCTTACCGAGATAAAACGCCAAGCCACTGCCCAGTAGCATCAAGGCAATGCCGGTGGCGATGTCACTGACCCGTGGCAGCGAACACAGCAGGCCATGCAGCGCGGCCAACAATGCCCCGGCACACCCTGCCGCCAATACGCCCAACCATGCCGAGCCGGTCAGGTAGCTCCCACCAAAACCTGCCATGGCCGACAGCACGAGCACCCCCTCCAGGCCCAGGTTGATCCGGCCAGATCGCTCAGTGAGGCATTCACCCAGGCTGACAAACAGAAACGGTGTCCCCACCCGAATGGCGCCCCCCGCTACGGCAATCAGAACATCGGCCCCCATGGACAATTCACTCATGCGGCTTCCTTTCCTGCTGTGGTGGCTGCGGCATGCTCCCGCGCCAATCGCTGCCGACTCGTTTCGTGAGCCTGCTCCATCGCTTGCCCGGTCTGGGCTGCGCGCCAACTGGCCCAGCCCTGCCACGCCCCCTCGGTCAATCGCCCGCGCCAGGCCTCGCTGGCCAGGATCAACACAAAGGCAAAGCCTTGCAGCACCAACACTGACGCATCGGGCAAATCCAAGCGGCGCTGCAGCAAACTGCCCGCCGACCCAAAGCCGCCAAACAAGATGGCCACCGGAATAACGGCAATCGGGTTGTGTCGTGCCACAAAAGACACCAGGATGCCGGTGTAGCCCAAGCCCGCAATCAGCGCCGCATTGGCATTGGTGTGCACGGCGGCGACCTCGAATCCTCCGGCCAGCCCAGCACAGGCTCCACCCAAGGCGCAGGCCGTGATCACCAACCCGTGGCTGGGCAACCCCACCAGGCGTGCCGCCCGGCTGTTGCCGCCGACCACCCGCGTGGCAAAGCCGTGCGTCGTCGCATACAGCCAGACCCCGGCAGCGAGGCAGGCCAACACCCCCCAGACCAAGCCCCAATGCACGTCGTAACCCGGAATCGAGCCCACCAGGACGGATGGGTCGAGTGACAAAGTCGAGGGCTTGTTCAAGCTCGATGGATCGCGCATCGGCCCTTCCACCAAATGCTTGAACACACCGATGGCGATGTAACTCATCAACAAAGACGAGATCGTTTCATTGACACCCCGGTACTCGCGCATCACCCCCACCAGGGCCATCCACAGCGCGCCCATGACCGCGCTGGCGAGCAGGACCAGCACCGTGCCCGGCAAGCCCATCGGCAAAGCCAGCCCGTACGGCAGGGCCGCACAGGCCAAGCCCCCCAACACCAAGGCCCCTTCGCCGCCAATCACCATCAAGCCGGCTTGATGAGGAATGGCCACGCACAGCGCCGTAAGCATCAAGGGTGCGGCACGCTGCAGGGTGTTCTGCCATGAAAACGCATCCCCGAAGGCCCCCTTGAACAACAAGGCCCAAGCCTCGAGCGGATCCGTGCCGCCCAGCCAGACAAAGGCGCCGAACAAAAGCAAGGCGCCCGCCATGGCCAGCATGGGCAAGAGCACAGCATCCACTGACAGCCTGAGTCGGGCGCGGTCCATGTCTTTCCCCGTCAGATCTTGCCGATCACACCCTCGACGAGGTAGTTCATCTGCTCCAGCACCACATCGGTCTGCTTCAAGGTGGCCCCCTTAGCGACCACCACCTTGCCGGTGTTGTCCTTGATCTCACCTTTGAAGATCGCAAACTGGTCCTTCAGCATGCTGGCCTTGATGGCATCGGCCTGCTTGCGCGCGCCCTCAGGCACCATCGCGCCATAAGGCGAGGTCTTGACGTAGCCATCCTTGAGCCCACCGCGCAAGAAGTTGGGGTGAGGCTTGCCCGTCAATGCGGCTTCGACAATCTGTTTGTAGGGGGTCACCCAGTTCCACTCAGCCCCGGTCAAGTAGGCGTTGGGCGCCAGCTTGGCTTGACTTGCGTGGTAACCGCATACGTACTTGCCACGCTTGGCCGCCGTCTCCACGATCACCTTGGGTCCGTCCACGTGCATGGTGAAAACATCGACACCTTGATCGGCCAGGCTGTTGGTGGCCTCGGCCTCTTTCACCGGCATGGACCAATCCCCGGTGAAGATCACCGAACAGGTCACATCGGGTTTGACAGAGCGCGCGCCCAAGGTGAATGCATTGATGTTGCGCAACACCTGAGGAATCGGCTTGGCTGCGATGAAGCCCAGTTTCTTGGACTTCGTCATGTGTGCCGCGATCACGCCATTGAGGTACTGGCACTCGTCGATGTAGCCAAAGAAGCTGCCCACGTTTTTGGGGTCCTTGGCGGCATCCCATAGCCCGCCACAGTGAGCGAAGCGGACGTCGGGGTTTTTTTTGGCAACCTCGAGGATGTGCGGATTGAAATAGCCGAAGGACGTGGGAAACAGCAAGGACGCCCCATCCTGCGAGATCATGCCCTGCATGGTTTTTTGAACGGCCTGGGTTTCCGGCACGTTCTCCTCACCCACGATCTTCACCCCGGGCATCTTCTTGATCTCCAGGGCCGCTTCGTAATGCGATTGGTTGTAGCCAAAGTCGTCTTTCGCCCCGACATAAATCATGCCGACCGTCAGCGTCTTTTGCGCCCAGGCTGGCACGGCAAGGCCTCCGAAAGCCGTGCCCACCCCCATAGCCCCCATGCCCTTCAGCAGATCCCGACGATTCCATTGATCAAACGACATGCGCATCTCCTTGCACCAGCGCGTTGCACTCCACCCCCTGTCGCACCAACTTGATTCAGATTGACTGCGCAGGTGATGTACTCACTTGTATACAAGCAACGCCCGTGCCACCTGACAGCGACGGCAATCCTGCGGCAGGTGCGATCGAGCGGCGACCTCCCCGGCGGTCGACACAAAATCACCCCTCACTGTGGACCAATGCCGCTTCAGGGGATCGCCAAATTCAAACGACCGTTTTAAATTGACGCATCGTTTGAATGAGCCGCAAGAGGTGTCACATGCCGCACTACAAAGCCCCCATGCGCGATATGCGCTTTCTGATGAACGAGGTGTTCGACTACCCCGAGCACTACACCCAACTGTCCAATGGCGCTGAGGCGACCCCGGACATGGTCGAGGCCATCCTGGAGGGCGCCGCCACATTCTGCGAAAACGTGTTGGCCCCCCTGAACCTCAGCGGCGATCAGGAAGGCTGCACCATCCACGACGGCGTGGTCACCACACCCAATGGCTTCAAGGAGGCCTATGCCGAATACGTGGCTGGCGGCTGGCAAGGCCTGTCGCACCCGAAGCAATACGGTGGGCAGGAACTGCCGATGTCGCTGAACCTGATCAAGTCGGAAATGATGGGCACGGCCAATTGGTCGTTCACCATGTACCCCGGCCTGAGCCTGGGCTGCATGAACACCATCATGCAGTTCGGCTCCGATGCCCAGAAGAACCTGTACATGCCTCCCCTGGTGAGCGGCGAGTGGACGGGCACGATGTGCTTGACCGAGCCCCAGTGCGGCACCGATCTGGGCCAGATCAAAACCAAGGCCGAGCCTCAGGCAGATGGCAGCTACAAGCTCACAGGCACCAAGATCTTCATTTCAGCAGGCGAGCATGATCTGGCGGAAAACATCATTCACATCGTGCTGGCCCGCTTGCCAGACGCACCCAAAGGCACCAAGGGCATCTCACTGTTCATCGTGCCGAAGTTCCTCGTCAACGCCGATGGCTCTATGGGCGCACGCAATGGGGTCAAGGCGGGCGCGCTGGAACACAAGATGGGCATCCGTGCCTCGGCCACCTGTGTGATGAACTTTGATCAAGCCACAGGCTACCTGATTGCACAACCCAATCAAGGGCTGGAGGCCATGTTCACCTTCATGAACACCGCTCGCATCGGGACGGCCGTTCAAGGGGTGGCACATGCCGAGTTGTCCTACCAAGGGGCGCTGCCCTATGCCATGGAGCGCCGTTCGATGCGGGCCCTGTCGGGCAAGAAGGACGCCGATCAAATCGCCGACGCCCTCATCTGGCATGCCGACGTGCGCCGCATGTTGCTGACCCAGAAAGCCGTGGCCGAGGGCGGCCGCGCGATGATTTATCACGCCGCCAAACTGGCCGACCACATGGTCAACGGCATCCTCGAGAACGATCAAGCCAAGTACAACCGCTACGACGACCAGCTGGGCTTCTTCACGCCCATCCTCAAAGGATTCCTGACCGAGATGGGGCTGGAGTCGGCCAACCTGGGCATGCAGGTTTTCGGCGGACACGGCTACATCAAGGAACATGGGATGGAGCAGATCGCCCGAGATGCCCGTATCGCCACCCTGTATGAAGGCACCACGGGCATCCAGGCACTTGATCTGTTGGGGCGCAAGGTGCTGCTGACCACGCGCGGGCAATGCGTACGCGACTTCACCAAGGAAATGCTGGGCTTTGCCGCCAAGCACTGCCTGGATGGCGACCCGGTCGGCCGCATGGCCCGCGCGATCGCCAAGCGCGCGATCCAGTGGAACGTCATCACGACCCGCCTGATGCTGCGCGCCGCGAAAGACCGCGACACCGTGAGCTCGGCCTGTTATGACTACCTGATGTACTCCGGTTTCGTCACCATGGGCTACTTCTGGGCCATCCAGGCACAGAAAGCCAAGACCCTGCTGGCCTCGGGCCAAGGGCTGGAACCCGCTGAGTTTTATAAGGCGAAGATCCAGACGGCCGAGTTCTATTTCGAGCGTCTGCTGCCACGTGCCGATGGGCACAAAAAGGCCATGCTGGCCCCCACCCGCGCAGTCATGCAGATGGACAACGAGCACTTCAGCTTCAGCTGACGCGCGGCGGAGCCAGGGGGGCGCTCAACGCGCCCAATGGTTGAACAAGAACTCAGCTTGGCGCCGCAGGGCCGCCTGCGCGCTGGGCATCACCGCAGCGTGGACATGAAACACATGCCAACGCTTGAGATACACCTCCAACTCGGCATGCCGCCCCGATCGGGCCAGCGCCTGCGCCGCCCAGGTCGAGTCATCAAACAGCACCTCATCTTCGCCCACTTGAATCAGCGCCGGCGGATACGCGGCCAAGCTCAGGGCCTTGGGATTGCCCAGAGGATGTCCCTCTGGGGTCTTCATCCACTTCACAGCCTGACGCCCCCAACTCGGATGGATCAGGGGATCGCGGTGACTGCGCTCATGCACGCTGCTTGAATTGAGGTTGAGATCCAGCGCGGGCGAGATCATCACCAATGCAGCAGGTTGCGCCAAACCGGCAGCCACCGCTGCAGCGGGCAACATGAAGGTCAAGGTTCCGCCCGCCGAATCCCCCGCGGCAGCGATGCGCTTGGCGGCAAAGCCCTGTTGCAGCACATAGCGATAGGCCTTGACGCTATCGTCAATCTGCGCCGGAAACGGATGTTCTGGCACGCGCCGATAGTGCGGCACGAACACCTCCGCCTGCGCCATCGTGGCCAGCCGGGTGGTGATGCTGCGATGACTGCGCGGGCTGCCGACACAGAAGGCTCCGCCATGCAGATACAGGATGGCGTGGCGCGGCTTGACCCCCTTGGGGGTGATGCGCTCCATGTCCATGCCATTGACCTTGACGTGCCGTATCTCGACCCCTGACACCCCCGGCATGCTCACCGCCAGGGCGTGCATGATGCCCCGCTGCAGGGGCAAGGGCACAGGCGGGCGCATGAAAGGCTTGAAGGTGGCAAACAAGGCACCGCGCATGATGCGAGCCATCACGGTCTCGCGCCACGAAGCCACCGGCACGTAATGGCGCAAGATCGGCTCGGCCTGAGCCGAAGGTTCAGCTTGTGCTGCAGCAACGCCCATCGCTCACCCCATCATGCCCTTGCGGGCAAACATCGTCGTCAAAGGCTGATACCAGGATCCACCCAGGCGCACCACCTTGTCGAGGAACTTGGCATCCGGCCCCACCAGCACGCGACGCTTGTTGCCTTCAACCGCCCGCAGGATCTGCTTGGCGGCACTGTCGGCCGACGTGGTGTTGAGTAACTTGTCAAAGCGCTTGCGTGCGGCCTCGGCGTCCATGCCGGTCTTGGCTGCCATGGCCGGATCGATGCGTGCGGCCATCGCAATGTTGGTGCGAATGCCGCCCGGATGAACGCAGGTCGCACTCACCCCGCAGTTCTCCATGTCCAGCTCTTGCCGCAAGGCTTCGGTGAAGCCCCGCACGGCAAACTTGCTGGCGTTGTAAGTGCCCTGAGTGGGCACCGCCAGCAGCCCGAACAGGCTGGAGGTATTGACGATGTGGCCCTCGCCCGCGGCCTTGAGGTGTGGCAGGAAAGCCTTGGTGCCCCACACCACGCCCCAGAAATTGATGTCCATGATCCACTCGAAATCTTCAGGCTTGACGACTTCGATGGTGGCACCCAAAGCCACCCCTGCGTTGTTGAAGATCAGGTTGACCTTGCCATGATCGCGCACCACTTGATCGGCCCAGGCGTAGACCTCTTCCCGGCTGGCCACGTTGACGGCAGCCGTGGTGACTTTGACGCCCAGCTTGCCCACCATCTGCGCGGTTTCAGCCAGGCCCTTGGCATTCACATCGCTGAGGGCCAGATGGCAGCCTCGGCTGGCCAGATTCAAGGCCAACGTGCGGCCCATGCCGGATGCGGCGCCAGTGATCGCGGCCACCTTGTTTTTGAAGTCTTTCATGGTCCTGAAATAGGTTGAATGCGGATCGGACAACGGGATCATCCAGATGCTGGCGTAAACCACATAGGCATCAGGGCAATCGTGAGGCAAGATCGCGGCGCTTCACCGCGTGCGGACTGCGCAGACAATCACCGCCTTGTGTCTGACCCCCACGAAGTTCGACTCGGCGGCTGATAGCATCTGACAACAGTCTGTTTCAAAAAATAGTATCTGACAATGCCCGTTTCCAAAAATAGGGTTAACCCCGCCTCACCCGTCAATGCGGGGAATACCGGCCGCCGCTACGGTGGCATCGATTCGGATGAACGACAGCGCCAACGCAAACAGCGGCTGGTGGATGCCGGCCTGGTCGTGTTCGGCGAAAAAGGCTTTCATCAATCGACCGTGCGGGATGTCTGCAAGCAGGCGCAACTGACCTCGCGCTACTTCTACGAATCCTTCGAGGGCATGGAAGACCTGTTCCGAGCGGTCTACACCGTGGTCAGCAAGCAGCTGATGCAAGCCACCGTGATGTCGCTGGCCCATTGCTCGCCCGAGCCCGAGAAGCTCGCGGCGGCCGGGCTGCGCACGTTCTACGAATTCATCCGCGAAGACCCGCACCGGGCCCGCGTCATGCTGATTGACGCCTTCACCGTGGGCGAGCTGATGTACCAGCACACCTCGCAAACGAACCAGGATTTCGCCCACCTGATCACCGGCATCATGGACCAGCAGTTCCCAGGTCTGGCCAAGCTGGGCTACAACACGCTGTCGATCGCCGATGGCCTGGTCGGGGCCAACAACCACATCGCAGCGCAATGGGTGGCCGACAAATGCAAGGCCCCGCTGGACGATGTGCTGCGCAACTCGCTGCTGATCTACGAATCCTGCATCGACTTTGCGCGCCGGGCCAGCAAGCAAGGCACGGCCACGGTTCACTCGATCTGAATCCTGAATCCCGCAGGGAACTCCGAGAGCGGGGCGGGGTCAAGCCGCTGGTCGATTCACGTTCTGACACTCGCAAGATGCGGGCACTTCAGTCGTATAGTCGCCATCTTTGGTCTGGGCAGCCGCGTCGCCCCAGACCACGCTTAAGGATTGAACAACATGAAGCTGAAACAGCTGAGCCTGTGGGCTCTGGCCCTGATCGCCCCCGCCCTCTCGTGGTCCGCCGTGATCCCCCCTCCGGAAATGGACAACGCCGCCTACGTGCTGATGGATTTCGACTCCGGACGCATCCTGGCTGAGCGCAACGCGCACCAACCCCTGCCCCCGGCCTCGCTTACCAAAATGATGACCAGCTACCTGGTCGAACAAGCACTCAGGTCCGGACGCCTCAAGCCCGATGACCAGGTTCACGTGAGCGAACACGCCTGGTGTCGCGGCTCCAGCGTCGAATCGTGCATGTACCTGCCCCTCAATGGCTCCGCCTCCGTGATGGACATGCTGCGCGGCATCATCGTGCAATCAGGCAACGACGCTGCCAAGGCCGTGGCCGAACACCTGGCCGGCACGGAACCCGCGTTTGCGGAGATGATGAACAACGAGGCAGCCAAACTGGGCATGAAGGACACGCACTTCATGAACGCCACGGGCCTGCCTGACCCCAACCACAAGGCTTCAGCGTTCGACCTGGCCTTGCTGGCTCGCACCATCATTCGCAACAGCGCCCAGTTCTACCCGATCTACGCCGAGCGTGAATTCAAATACAACGGCATCAAGCAAGGCAACCGCAACGCCCTGCTGTACACCGATCCCACCGTGGATGGCCTGAAAACTGGCCACACTCAGGAGGCCGGCTACTGCCTGACGGCCTCGTCCAAACGCAATGGCATGCGCCTGATCTCGGTGGTCATGGGCACCAAGACCGTTCAGGAACGCGCTGACCAAAGCCGTGCCCTGTTCAACTGGGGCTTCGCCAACTGGGAAGATGTCAAGCCGATTGCCGCCGGTGCGGTGGTCACCCAAGCCCCCGTTCGTTTTGGCAAAGAAGACCAGGTCAAGGTGGGTGTGACGCAGGATTTTGTGGCCACGATCCCACGTGGTCAATCTGCCTCGGTCAAAACCGCTGTCGAACTCAATCCTGAAATCACCGCCCCGATCGCCAAGGGCGCGACCTTGGGCAAGGTGGTCGTCACCGTCGATGGCCAGACCTTTGGCGAACAACCGCTGGTGGCCCTGGAGCCAGTCGAAGAAGCCGGCTTCTTCAAACGCCTCTGGCAACGCATCCTGAGCTGGTTCAAGTTCAAGTAATCGCCAAGCTCAACCCAGCCTGATATGAAAAAGCGCGCCGCCGTCATCCAGCACCTGGCGTTTGAAGACCTGGGGTCTTTTGAGCCGGTCCTGATCGAACGCGGCTACGCGCTTCACTCCTTTCAGGCTGGCGTGGATGCGCTAGACGAGCCCATGCACGAAGCCGATCTGGTGGTCGTGCTGGGTGGCCCGATCGGGGTCTATGAAACCGCCACCTACCCTTTTTTGATTGACGAGATTGCTGCGCTGAAAGAGCGCCTTGAACGCGACGCCCCGACCTTGGGCATCTGTCTGGGTGCCCAGCTGATCGCCCACGCTGCGGGCGGCCGCGTCTATCCCGGCGGGAAAAAGGAAATCGGCTGGAGCCCGCTGGCACTCACCCCCGCCGGCCAGTCGAGCGCCTTGCGACACCTCCAGGACGTGGCAGTTCTGCACTGGCATGGCGACACGTTCGATCTGCCACCCGCAGCGCGCCTGCTGGCATCCACGAATCTCTACCCTCACCAGGCTTTCGATCTGGGCCCCAATGTGTTGGCCCTGCAATGCCATCCCGAAGCCCAAGGGCGCACATTTGAGCGCTGGCTCATTGGCCACACGGCCGAGCTCAATGCGGCACGCATCGACATCCCGGCCTTGCGGGCTCAGAGTGCAGCGTCGGCGCCCACGTTGGAACGGGCCGCCGCCACCGTGCTGAACGAATGGCTCAACGGCCTGACGGCCTCAAGTCGCTGAGCCCACGCCCGCTTTGGCGGCTTGTTGATCGGCGTGATACGACGAGCGCACCATGGCGCCCACCGCCGCATGCGTGAAGCCCATCTTGCGGGCCTCGTCTTCGTACATCTTGAAGGTGTCAGGATGCACGTAGCGGCGCACCGGCAAGTGGTGGCCTGAGGGTGCCAGATACTGACCGATGGTGAGCATGTCGATGTCGTGCTCGCGCATGTCGCGCATCACCTGCAGCACCTCTTCATCCGTTTCGCCCAGGCCCACCATGATGCCGCTCTTGGTCGGCACGCCTGGCACTTCCTGTTTGAAGCGCTTGAGCAGATTCAGGCTGAATTGGTAATCGGATCCCGGCCGGGCCTCTTTGTACAGACGCGGCGCGGTTTCCAGGTTGTGGTTCATCACATCTGGCGGAGCGGCCTTGAGGATGTCCAGCGCACGATCCATGCGGCCACGGAAGTCGGGCGTCAGGATCTCGATCTGCGTTTGGGGCGACAGCTCACGCACCTGGCGAATGCACTCCACGAAGTGCCCCGCCCCGCCGTCACGCAGGTCATCGCGGTCCACGCTGGTGATCACCACGTACTTCAGCTTGAGCGCTGCAATCGTCTTGGCCAGGTTCACCGGCTCGTTGACATCCAAGGGATCAGGACGGCCATGGCCCACGTCGCAAAACGGGCAGCGACGGGTGCACTTGTCACCCATGATCATGAAGGTGGCCGTGCCATGCCCGAAGCATTCGCCGATGTTGGGACACGATGCCTCTTCGCACACTGTGTGCAGCTTGTGCTCGCGCAGGATGTTCTTGATTTCGTAAAAGCGCGTGGAAGGCGAACCGGCCTTCACGCGGATCCACTCTGGCTTGCGCAACACCTCTTCGGCCGGCACGACCTTGATGGGAATGCGCGCCGTTTTGGCTTGCGCCTTCTGCTTCACCGTGGGATCGTAGGGGGTTCCAGCCTCAGAGGAGGAGGCCGGCGGCAGGGGAGTCGTTGCGTCAGACATGTCAAAACCTCGGGCGACAGGCAATCACGCGCCCAGACCCGCACTGTAGACCATTCGCGGCCCCGCCACCCTGCGGATCCCCGCAAACCATCATGGGGTCAGGTAACTTTCGAGCCGCTGCGCCAATTCAGCAGCGACCTCGTCCCAACTGACCTGCACCCCCAGGGTGGCCAAGTCAATCGTGCGCATGCCCGCGTAACCGCAGGGGTTGATGCGATCGTAGGGAGACAGGTCCATCGCCACGTTCAGGGCCACCCCGTGATAGGTGCAATGCCGGCTAACCTTGATGCCCAAGGCTGCCACCTTGCCCAGCCCACGAAACGGATCCTGCGGATGCCGCGGCTCGGTCAGCGCGCTGTGCCCGAAGGGATCTTCCAGCTTGACGTAAATGCCAGGGGCCCCGCCCACCCGGTGACCGGTGACGCCAAAGGTCTCCAGCGTTTTGATGATGGCCTGCTCGAGGCGAAACACGTATTCCTTGACGTAAATGCCCTGCCGCTTGAGGTCGATCAGCGGATACACCACCACCTGCCCTGGCCCGTGATAGGTCACCTGGCCGCCGCGGTTGGTTTGGACCACGGGAATATGGTTCGGACCCGGCGGGTTGAACAGGACGTGGTCAGCCTTACCCGCCAAGCCCTGCGTGAACACCGGCGGATGCTCCACCACCCAGAGTTCATCAGGGGTGTCGGCCTGCCGTGCCTCGGTGAATGCGGCCATGGCCTGGTAGGTGGGTTCGTAGGGCACCTGTCGGCCCAGGTTCTTGATCAGCATCGCCCTCTTTCAAGCTTGCGCCACGCGCTGAAACAACTGACCGGGCAGGCGCGACACCCGGCCCGCCAGCTCCAACTCCAGTAAATGCGCGCCCAAAGCCGCGGGCCCCATGCCCGTGCGGGCTGACAAGGCCTCCTGGCTGACGGGGTCAAACCCCATGGCCGCGAGCACCGGATCGCCATCGGCCGAATCATTTGCCACGCCAGCGGTGTCACTCAGCAACGGGCCCGAGGGAGCATCGAACTGCAACTGCAACTCATCCAGCACATCCTGCGCGGTCTCAACCAGTTTGGCGCCTTGCTTGATCAAAGCGTGGCAACCACGGGCCTGCGGAGAATGGATCGACCCGGGAATTGCCAGCACTTCGCGCCCCATCTCAGCGGCCAATCGGGCCGTGATCAAAGAACCCGACTGCACCGCCGCCTCGATCACCAGCGTGCCCCGCGTCAACCCAGCCACGATGCGATTGCGCTTGGGAAAATGCGCTGCCAGCGGCGGTGTGCCCAACAGAAACTCGCTGAGCATCACCCCTTGTTGAGCCATGCGGTGCGCCAAGTCCAGATGCGCCCGTGGGTACACCCGATCCAAGCCGGTGCCGACCACGGCCACCGTGCTGCCACCTTGCGGGTGATCGGCCAAAGCGGCCAAGGCCCCTTCGTGTGCGGCGCCATCCACCCCCTGCGCCAACCCTGACACCACGGTCACCCCCGCGGCACTCAGCGCGCGGGCAAAGGCGAAGGCGTTGTCTTTGCCTTGCGGCGTGGGATGCCGACTGCCCACCACCGCCACGCCCGGTCGCTGCAACAAATCCAGACGCCCTTGGGCAAACAGCAAGACAGGCGGATCGGCGGTTTCCAGCAAGGCTGCCGGGTAGCGTGAATCAGCCCAGTTCAGCACGGCCCGCTCAGCGAGGCCCTCCCCCTGCCCGCTTTGCAGCCAGGCCCAGGTCTGCTCAAGCTGAGCATCCAATCCTTCCGGCCGCACAGACAAAGCCTTCGCGTCACGCGCGGACACGATCTGGGCCAACACAGCCGGGGAAGCATCAAAAATCGCCTGGGGCGAGCCCAGTGCTGACAGCAACTTCCGGGTGACCGCAGGGCCCACCCGAGGCGTCAGCACCAGCCGCAGCCAGGCGCTCAATTCATCTCGATCCATCGGGCGATAGCCTACACCCGATCACCCCCTCAAGGCTGGGTGAACCGATCCCCCGGTTTGACGGGTTCCTGCACGTTCAGGATCAGGGCGTAAGACATGTGATTGAAGACCCGGAACACGAACAACAGGCCATGTCGCTCATCGGGCAGCTTCATCGTGTCGCCCGTTTGAGGGTCTTTGGTCACGGCGCCATCCCGCCACAAGGCGAGCACCTCGCCACGGTCCACGCCCTCGCTGGCACCCCGGTTGATCGTCACGATCTGGTTTTGTCCGGCGGTCAAGGAATCCCCATAGATCGACACGATCTGACCGGAGATGTCCTGACGCGGGGCATGGGGCACCATGTTGTCGAACTCGCGCGGCGGCACGGGCGCCAGACGGTCGCCTACCGTTGCCTCTTGCCGAATCGAGGTCACCAGGAAGGTCGAGGGAATGACCACCGGCTTGCCATCGGCCCCGGTGCCTTCCAGCCCTTCTTTTTGCAGCTCCAGCGTGCCCACATAGGCAGCTTCGTAACCCAGCACCTCGTGGGTGGTGGGATCGCGCAGCGGCTTGGGTTCACGGAACAGACGCCAGTCGCGGCGTCCGCCCACGTCACCGCGCACATAGGCCAACTCGCCACGCGACAACATCACGCGCCCCTCTTGGGTGGCCACCACACGCGGGGCATGCAGCAATTCATCGCTGCTGTCAAAGATCACGGCTTCATTGAAGAAGGATTCGAGCATGTGCACCGGTACCGTGGTGATGGCGTCGTCCACCGAGCCTTCACGCACATGCGGCGACAGCTTCACCGTGCCCTTGGGGCCCACCGTGGTGCCCACGGCGTCGGCCACGCGCAAGCGAGCCCGGCCCCCCGTCTTGTCGAGGTACAGAATTTGCCCCGGGAAGATCAGATGCGGGTTCTTGATCTGCTCAAGGTTCATGCCCCACAACTCGGGCCAGCGCCAGGGCGACTTCAGGAACAACTTGGAGATGTCCCAGAGGGTATCGTGCCGTTTGACGGTGTAAGAATCAGGCGCGCCAGGGGCCAGTTCGCTCAGGGGCACCCCTGCTTCGGCGACCTGCTGGGCTGTCGCCTTTTGTTGGGCAGAAATCGGATAATTGGGCTCGGCGTGGCTCAACGGCGTTGCTGCGAGCCCCCACACCATCAGGACCGAAGCCAGCAAGCCTCGAACAACAGGGGTACCTGGACGGACTTGACGGCCGTGTGTCTGCCCTTGGGACAGCAAGCGCTGAGTCATGAATACAGTCTCCAATTACCGGTCAAAAGGAATTTCCCTGACAGGGATTCCACAGTTTCGGCAAAATCTCTACATTGATCGTTTGATTCTGCCCGCAAACTCAACCGCGTCGCAATGAAAATTGCCCGGTGTTACGGACCGATTCTTTCCTTTTAAAGGCCGCCTCGTGGCGCCTTGTCCACAATTTCACGCTGAGTATTACCAGACCATGGCCCTGCTGCCCATTCTTCAATTTCCCGATCCCCGTCTGCATACCGTGGCCAAACCGGTGGAACAGGTGGACGACCGCATCCGGAAATTGGTCGACGACATGCTGGAAACCATGTACGAGGCCAAAGGCGTCGGCTTGGCTGCCACCCAGATCGACGTGCACGAGCGTGTGGTGGTGATCGACACCAGCGAGGAACGCAATGAACCCCGCGTGCTGATCAACCCCGAGATCTTCTGGGTCAGCGACGAAATGATCGTCTGGGAAGAAGGCTGCCTGTCGGTACCGACCATTTACGACAAGGTACACCGCCACGCCCGCATCAAGGTGCGCGCCCTGAACCGCGATGGCCAATCGTATGAATTTGCAGCCGACGATTTGCTTTCGGTGTGCGTGCAGCACGAACTTGATCACCTGCGCGGGAAGGTGTTTGTCGAATACCTGTCGCCCCTCAAACGCAACCGAATCAAAACCAAATTGGTCAAACGCGCGCGCGAGGAAGACTGACCCATGGCCGCCCCATTGAAAGTGGCCTTCGCCGGCACCCCCGAATTTGCCGCGGAGGCCCTTCAGGCGATTCTGCGCGCTGGATTTTCAGTTCCGCTGGTATTGACCCAGCCCGACCGCCCAGCTGGGCGCGGCATGAAACTCCAGGCGTCCCCAGTCAAGCAGCTGGCGCAGACTCACCAGATTGCCGTGAGCCAGCCGACCAGCTTGAAACTCGACGGCAAGTACCCCGACGAGGCGCGTGCCGCGCAAGCCGCCTTGATGGCCGACCCACCTGACGTGATGGTCGTGGCCGCTTACGGACTGATCCTGCCGCAATGGGTGCTCGACCTGCCCCGCCTGGGCTGCCTCAACATCCATGGCTCACTGCTGCCGCGCTGGCGTGGCGCGGCCCCCATCCATCGCGCCATAGAAGCAGGCGACCCTGAAACCGGTATCACCATCATGCAGATGGATGCGGGGTTGGATACCGGCGACATGCTGCTGATCGAGCGGGAGCCAATCCGAGCCGACGACACCACCGCGACCTTGCATGATCGACTGGCTCAACTTGGCGGCAGACTGATCGTTGAAGCCCTGGAATTGGCGACATGCGGCGGCTTGAAGGCCACGCCCCAGCCCGCCGATGGCATCACCTACGCCCATAAGATTGAAAAGGCTGAGGCTGCCATTGACTGGCAACTGCCCGCCACCACCTTGGCGCGACGCGTGCGCGCCTTCGATCCCTTCCCCGGCTGCACCTTCACCTTGGGTGACCAGACGATCAAACTGTGGGCGGCCAGCGTGGTCAACGCCTCAGGTGCGCCAGGCGAGGTGCTACACGCCCAAGGCGACACCCTGGTGGTGGCCTGCGGCGAACACGCCTTGGCGCTGCATACCCTGCAGCGGCCGGGAAGCAAACGCGTGAGCACGCGTGACTTTCTTCACGCCGCGCAAGATCTTCCCCAGCACTTGACCTGACTTGAAGTTTGCGGGACAACCCGCATCTATGAAT
>JAGWLR010000063.1 GCA_028864885.1 Burkholderiales bacterium
GCGTGGATCTGGGGCGCCAAGCGCAAGCCCATGGCCTCCAGACACGATGACGCCGTGGCCTGATGCCGCTGCAAGGTCCCCGTGACTGCCGCATCGACCCGCGCAAGGCGTGGCAGCAAGGCTTCGCCCAGCACACGTGCCTGCTGATGCCCCAGTTCAGACAACTGGTCGTAGTTGCTGGCCCCGAAGGACGCCTGGCCATGACGAATCAAGTAGATCGCACCCATGCTGTGAGGCCCTCAGCGTTTGGCTTGTTTGATGACCTGCTTGGACCGCCAGTTCAGGTAGTTGACCATGATCCAGAAGTTCTTGAAGGCCGGGTTGCGGGTCTGCTTATGGTGATAGCGGTAGTAGATCTGCTGGGCGATCACGGCCAGACGGAACAGCCCATACACCTCGTAAAAGGCCCATTGCGCCTTGTCCACCTGGTAGCCGGTTTGGCCCAGGTAGTAGTCGACCACTTCCTGCCGGGTCATCATGCCTGGCAGGTGGGTGGGCTGGCGGCGCACCCCCTTCATGATGAAGTCGTCATCGGCCTGCACCCAGTAAGCCAGGGTGTTGCCCAGGTCCATCAAAGGATCGCCCAATGTGGCCATTTCCCAATCGAGCACACCAATGACTTTGGTGGGATCTTGCTCAGACAGCACCACATTGTCAAAGCGCCAGTCGTTGTGGATCACGCAATTGGCGATGTCCTGCGGGGTGCGCTCCTTCAACCAGTCGCGCACATACCGGAAGCCCGAGACGTTCCAGGTCTTGGCCTTGGTGAAGCGATCGCTCCAGCCTTCGATCTGACGCTGGCAGTAGCCACTGCCCTTGCCCAGGGCTTCCAGTCCCGACGCCTTCACATCCACCTGGTGCAGCTCGATCAACTTGTCGAGCACATTGGTGCACAGCTTGCGGGTGGTGGCTTCGTCCAGCGTCAGACCACGCGGCATGTTCTTGCGTGGGATGATGCCGGCAATGCGCTCCATCACATAAAACTCAGAGCCCGTGACCGACTCGTCCGTGCACAGGCCCACCATGTTCGGCACCACCGGGTACACCGGCTTCAACGCCTGCTGCACCTTGAACTCGCGCCCCATGTCGTGCGCGCCCTTGGCCTTGGTGCCTTTGGGGGGACGGCGCAAGATGTAATCGCCATTGGCGTATTTCAGGCGGTAGGTCCAGTTGGAGGCCCCACCCGAAAACTGCGTCACCTCGGGCTGGCCCTGCAGGCCCGGCACCTGCTGGTGCATCCAGGCATCCACCGCCGGCACATTGAGTTCTTCCCCGGCGCGCACCTGCCCGCCTTGATCTTGCACGGACCCTTGCGTTGATGATGGCGTCACTTGCTCACTCCATATTTCATCAGTTCAAGGCGGGCGATCATGCCCTTGTGGACTTCATCGGGCCCGTCGGCCAGACGCAGGCTGCGCGCCTGGTTGAAGAAAGCAGTCAACATCGTGTCGTGCGACACCCCCATGCCACCGTGAATCTGGATGGCAAAGTCCACCACGTTTTGCAGCATGCTCGGCGCCACCACCTTGATGGCTGACACGTCTGTCAAGGCTGACATCACACCCAAGGTGTCGATCTTCCAGGCTGCTTGCAAGGTCAGCAAGCGCGCCTGATCGATGGCGACACGGGCCTCGGCGATGCGCTCGCGGTTGCCCCCCAGATCGACCAGTGATTTGCGGAAGGCCTTGCGCTCGATGCCGCGCTTGATGGCCAACTCCAAAGCCTTTTCGGCTGCGCCGATGCAGCGCATGCAGTGGTGAATGCGGCCCGGCCCCAAGCGACCCTGTGCGATCTCGAAACCCCGGCCGGGGCCGGAAATGAAGTTGCCAATGGGCACCCGCACATTGTTGAAGTGGACTTCTCCGTGACCATGAGGCTCGTCGTACTCGCCAAACACCGGCAGCATGCGCTTGATCTCAACCCCCGGGGTGTCCATCGGCACCAGCACCATCGAGTGCTGATGGTGGCGGTCTTTGGTTTCATCGGGTGTCAGGGCCATGAAGATGCCGATCTTGCAGCGCGGATCACCCACGCCAGAGGACCACCACTTCTTCCCGTTCAACACGATGTAGTCGCCATCGATGACGGCGGTGGCCGACATGTTGGTGGCGTCCGACGAAGCCACTTCGGGCTCGGTCATGAAGAAGACGGATCGGATCTCACCGGCCAGCAAAGGCTTGAGCCACTTTTCCTTTTGCTCGGCGTTACCGTACTTCCACAGCACCTCCATGTTCCCAGAATCCGGCGCGTTGCAGTTGAAGATTTCGGGCGCCATCATCGAGCGGCCGGTCTCCTCGGCGCTGAAGGCGTAGTCCAACACACTCAAGCCCGCGCCCAGTTCGGGATCCGGCAAAAACAGGTTCCACAACCCTTCGGCCTTGGCCTTGGCCTTCAGCTCTTCCACCCGGGGCGGGATGGTCCACTGCGTCCAGTCGCCGCCGTGACGTTGCGACAGGATCCCCGCCCAATGTTCTTTTTCGACGGGCTCGATGTGGGTCTGGATGAATTGACGAACGCGTTGTGCGGTTTGCTGGGCGCGCTCGCTGGGTTGAAAGTCCATGGTGTTCTCCGAAGAGTCATGCGTTGGGATGACGCGATGAAGGCATTTTCACAACCCGCAGGTCTTTCTACAAGTGATGGTTTTTCATCACAAGTCATTCATTTCATGCATAGCTTTGCGCGCGCCCTGTCCCACCAATCGGCGCAGCCACTGGTGCGCCGGATCGCCATCGCGATCGGCATGCCAATACATCCAGATGGACAACGGCGCCACCGGCACTGGCAAATCCCGACACACCACGGGCAACACCGAGGCCAGTTGTTCGGCATAGGTGTGCGGCATGGTCAGTAAGGCATCCGATTGCGCCACCACCTGGCACGCCGCAAAGTAGTGCTGGCAGCGCAGCAAAATCTGTCGCTCGCCCAAACCCTGGTGTGTCCACGCCGCCTGCAAGGGGTCCTGCAAATCCGGCTGGTTTGATACGAGAACGTGCTTACATTGAAAGTAATCGCTCACATCTATAACACCCTGAGCCAAGGGATGCCCCTCTCGCATCACCACGGTCAAGGCTTCGTTGGCCAGCTTTTCGCCGCGAATGCGAGGGCCGACCCGCAGCTGACGCTCCAGGGCCAGATCGACCTCGCCTGCGCTTAGGGCCCGCTCCATTGACTCTCGCGCCACCCGCTGGCTGCTCAGTACGACCCCTGGTGCGGCGTCCCCCAGAAAGCGAATCAAAGGCGGCAGCGTGATCGCCTCCAGCACATCACGCAAGCCGATGCGCACAGTCATCTCCAAGGTCCCAGGGTCGAACACCTCGGCTTGTTCCAGCACCGACTGCAAGCCACGCAGGTGCGCCTGCACATCGGCCATCACCCGCCGCGTCAATTCGGTGGGCAGCATCCGATTGCCCTGCCTGACGAACAAGGGATCGCCCAAGGCCTCCCGCAAACGAGCCAGAGCATGGCTGACTGCCGGCTGGCTGAGGTGCAAATGCCGCGCCGCCCCCGAGATGCCGCCGTGCACAAACACCGCATCCATCACACGGAAGAGGTTCAGATCGATTCGAGACAGTGGAAGGGCCATGATCAGGCAATAATACGGGCTAGGTCGATCCGGCCTGCTTTTCGGAGCTGTCACCTTGGACATTCCCCCGCGGTGACCGCCCACTCCAGCCATCGGGGCTGGCGCTCTTGCGAGGGACGCCGTACTGATTGACGCCAGGAGGGGGCGGTACCTAGTCACACAACCCACCTCCTTGCACGCGTTCATTGGACGCTGGAGTTTTCATGCTCAACGTCTTCACGCTGGCCAACGGCCGGCTGTTCCAGGAAGAAATCGATTCGCTTGACGAGCTGACCCCGGCCCGTCCGGTCTGGGTTGACCTGGAGGATCCCTCTCCGGAAGAAAAAAGCTGGATCGCCGTCAAGTTCGGCCTGGTCATCCCCGCCGACATCATCGATGACGACCTGGAAGAATCCGCGCGCTTCTATGAAGAAGAAGAGGCTATCCACATTCGCTCCGACTTTCTCATCGACGACGACGAAACCCCGCGCAACGTGCGCGTGGCCTTCATCCTGCACGAGAACGTTCTGTTCTCGATCCACAAGGAAGACCTGCCCGTCTTCCGGCTGCTGCGCATGCGCGCCCGCCGCATTCCGGCCCTGATTGAAGATGCCAAGGATGTGCTGCTCAAGCTGTACGACGCCGATGCCGAGTACTCAGCCGACACCCTTGAAGGCATCTACGACGACCTAGAGAAAGTCAGTCACCGGGTGCTCAAGTCCACGGTCAACGACCAGGCCGCGGCCGAAGCCCTCGCGGCCATCGCCCGCCAGGAAGACTTGAACGGCCGCATCCGTCGCAACGTCATGGACACCCGCCGGGCCGTCAGCTTCATGATGCGCGCCCGCATGCTCAACGCCGACCAGTTCGAAGAGGCCCGCCAGATCCTGCGTGACATCGATTCGCTCGACAGCCACACGGCCTTCCTGTTCGACAAGATCAACTTCCTGATGGACGCCACGGTCGGTTTCATCAACATCAACCAGAACAAAATCATCAAGATCTTCTCCGTGGCTTCGGTGGCCTTGCTGCCACCCACTCTGATCGCCAGCATCTACGGGATGAACTTCAAGTTCATGCCCGAGCTCAATTGGCAAGGAGGCTACCCCTTTGCTCTGGCGATCATGCTCGCATCGGTGATCACGCCGTTCTGGTACTTCCGTCGCAAAGGTTGGCTCAACTGACGTGTCCCCCTTGAAGCTTCCGCCCGGGCTGTGGCGCGTGATGCTGGGCACCACCCTGGTGGTCCTCAGCTACAGCCTGTTGAACCCTGTTCTGGCCGTGCGACTGCAAACCAGCGGCGCCTCCTCGACGGCCATCGGGCTGATCGCCATGCTGCCGTTTGCCAGCATCGTCCTGCTGGTTCCGTGGGTGCCACGCCTGTTTGATCGCATTGGCGTGGGTCAGGCCTACCGGCTGGGCCTGACTCTCGAATTGATTGCCTGCCTGGGCTACCTGTTCACCGATCACTATGGGGTCTGGTGCGTGCTGGGGCTCATGGCCGGCATCGGCGCGGCGGCCGCATGGAACGCGACCGAGGCCCTCATCGCCCACAATGTGCCTGCCTCGCACCGGGGTCGATTGACGGGCCTGTACCAAACCGCCCTGGGCGGCGCCATGGCCTTGGGTCCCTTGCTGCCCGCCGCATTGAATCTCACTCCTTTGACCGCGACAGCACTGTCAGCTTTGGGTCTGGCTGGTGGGGTCGCGCTCACCGCGTCCTCTGACATCCGGCGGTTGCGCGCCACGCACGATGATCATGTGCCCATGAGCCTGTGGGCTGCCTGGCGCTTTCGCCCGGCGCTGGGTTGGGCTGCGGTCGTGGGAGGGGTATTTGAAGTCGGCCTGGGCTCCATCACCACGGCCTATGGCTCACAAATTGGCCTGAACCTGGCCAAAGCCACCTCCATCGCTGGGGCGCTCGGCATGGGCAGCTTCATCTTGCAATACCCGGTCGGTTGGCTGGCCGATCACTGGCCGCCGCGCCGCTTGTTTGTGGCTGGTGGCGTGCTACTGCTGATCAGTGGCTTGGCCTTTGTGCAAGCCACGCATTGGCCTGTGCTGATCTGGATTTGCGCCGCCGCTTGGGGCGCATTGGGGGGCGCCATGTACACCCTCAGCATGATCCGGGTGGCACACGACTTTGCCGACTCGTCCGCGTTGGCTGGCACCTCGGCCATGATCGCGGCTTACACCTTGGGCGGTGCGATGGGCCCGATCATCAGCGGCTGGATGCTCGATCACACCGGCATCGTCGGGCAAGGCGGTTGGCTAGCGGCATTGGCCGCCAGCCTGATCGCGGTCCACGCCCGGTGGACCCCGACCCACGCTCGATCAGATCTCAGCGAGCGCGACGCTTCTTGACGGCGCTCGACAAGATCTCCAGCACCTTCTCGGAATCGTCCCAGCCGATGCAGGCGTCGGTGATCGACTGGCCATAGGTCAGCTTGGAGGGATCATCCTTGCCCGGCGTGAACTTCTGTGCACCAGCACACAAGTGGCTTTCCACCATCACACCAAAGACCTGCGTCGAGCCGCTCGACATCTGCTCGGCGATGTCCTGAGCCACCACCACCTGGCGCTCATGCTGCTTCGAACTGTTGGCGTGCGAGAAGTCCACCATCAAGGAAGGATGCAGCTTGGCGGCTTCCAGATCCTTGCAGGCGGCCGCCACGCTGGCAGCGTCATAGTTTGGCGCCTTGCCACCACGCAGAATCACATGGCAGTCGGGGTTGCCGCCGGTTTCCACGATGGCAACTTGACCATTCTTGTGCACCGACAAGAAGTGGTGAGGGCGAGAGGCGGACTGGATCGCGTCGGTGGCAATCTTGATGTTGCCATCGGTGCCGTTCTTGAACCCGATGGGCGCGCTGATGCCCGAGGCCAGTTCGCGGTGGATCTGGCTTTCGGTGGTACGCGCGCCGATCGCGCCCCAGCTGATGAGGTCGCCGATGTATTGCGGCGAAATCACATCCAGGAACTCGCTGGCAGCCGGCATGCCCAGGCGGTTGATTTCCAGCAGCAACTGACGAGCCATGCGAAGCCCCTCGTCAATCTTGTAGCTCTCGTCCAGATAGGGGTCGTTGATCAGGCCCTTCCAGCCCACGGTGGTGCGAGGCTTCTCGAAGTACACCCGCATCACCACTTCCAGCGTGTCCTTGTACTGTTCACGCAGCACCAGCAGCTTGCGGGCGTATTCGATGGCGGCAGCCGGATCATGAATCGAGCAGGGCCCGATGATGACCAGCAGACGATCATCCTTACCGTGGATGATCTTGCGAATGGCTTTGCGGGTGTTGGCCACCAGCGTTTCGATGGGCGTCCCCCGGATCGGGAAGAAGCGGATCAGGTGTTCGGGTGGGGGCAGCGGCGTCACGTTTCGAATGCGTTCATCATCGGTTTGTGAGGTCTTGTCGGCGGGCGGCTCCCAACCGGTCGAGGCGCTGGATTTGGCAGACATGGAACTTCCTGTGGCTGACGGTATGACGTTGTCGAAAAAAAACCGCCGGGGTGGACCGGCGGTTTTCAGGGTGTTTGGTGGTTTGCTTATGCGCTAGCCACTCCTGCGCCGGTAACGGTCGGGAGTTGAAAGTGCCAAAAATAAAAGCAAACAGTTTTCATGCGATGTAATGTAGCACGCTACTTCACAAGCTGCCAAGCCTGAACCTCTCCGACCCCCAAGTCAATCCCCTCCGAAGTTTATGTTGCCCGGTCGAAACAACGCCTGCGTTCAAGCCCCCCTGTCATATTCAGCTTCGTAGAATGGACTGAGGCTTCACTGCTGTCGCAGTCAATTTGCGCTGGCCTGCGCTTTTACAGGAGGATATTCATGAAGAAACTGCTTGCTGCTGCTTTGATGATCGCCGCTGGTTCGGCCATGGCGAACAATGGCGCTGGGTGCGGCGTTGGATCATCGATCTTCAATGGACAAAAGGGCGTGGCCCCCCAAGTTCTCGCGGTGACCACTAATGGTACGCTCATGAACACCGTTGCCATTACCTTCGGTACTTCTGGCTGTACCCAAGATGGCGTGGTGTCCTCCAGCTGGAAGATCTCCATGTACATCGACGGCAGCCGCGTGGCCCTGGCCCGCGACGCCGCTGCTGGCCAAGGTGAAAGCCTGGATGCACTGGCTTCCGTGATGGGTGTCAAGGCCGAAGACCGCGCCGAGTTTGCTGCGGCCATCAAGTCGAACTTCGGCACCGTGTTTGCCAACGACAACGTGGCAGCCAACCTGAAGGAAGTGCTGGCCGCCAACGAGCGTCTGTCCGGCTACGCTGCCCTGATCTGATCGACAGGCCGACCGACTGCAAAGAAGGTCTTGCCACTGGGTCGCCATTTGGCGGCCCGAGCTATGCCCAGCAATGCTGGGCATATTCATTTCATCGCCCACATGAATCCATTTCGCATGCAGGCCCTTTTGAGAGGCTTGACCCTCGCCGCGCTTGGCTGCCTGGCCTTTTCACTTTACGCTGCCGAGCTGACACCCCAGCAGCAGCACTACCTGAGCTCGCTTCAGCAACGCGCACACGCGGCGGGTCTGGCCCGTCAAGACGCCTGGCGCGCTTTGCTGCACTACAAAGTTCAGCCTCTCACCCGGACAGACCGCAGCCTGGCCGACGACCCCGACTTCTTCAATGCGCCGGATGGTTCACACAACCCCGAGGCCGAGTTGAACGCCACCCTGGCCGCTTTTTTCGATCCCACCAGCAATCGAGCGCTCAATCAAACCGCCAGTTGCCGCTTCATCGCCCGGTTTCAATGGCTGAATGAGCAACTGCATTTCGACCCTCAGCTGCTTCCCGCCCCCTCTTGTACTCGCTACACGCAATGGCGTCAGGGTTTGAACGCCGCCAGCGCCACCTTGGTGTTTCCCGCCGCGTACCTCAACAGCCCGGCCTCGATGTACGGGCACACCTTTCTGCGGCTCGATCCCCCGCGGCAACCCGGCACACCCTACAGTCCGCTGCTGTCCTACGCCATCAACTACGCCGCCAACGGCAACGAGGCCGAAGGCTTGGCCTTTGCATTCAAAGGCCTGATGGGCCTGTATCCCGGGCAGTTCACCAATTCGCCTTACTACCTCAGAATCCGCGATTACAACGATCTCGAAAACCGCGACATTTGGGAATACGACCTGAATCTCACGCCCACCGAAATAGACCGCATGCTGGCCCACGCGTGGGAGCTGGGGCCGACACGTTTCGATTACTTCTTCTTTGACGAAAACTGCTCGTATCACTTGCTTGCGCTGCTGGATGCCGCTCGCCCCGGGCTGGATCTGACAGACCAATTCACCTGGTGGGCCATCCCCATCGACACAGTTCGTGCCGTGACCCGCACCCCGGGGTTGCTGAAGGCCGTTCATTACCGCCCCTCCAATAGCACCGAACTACGCTATCGTGCGGAACAAATCGGGCCCCAACGGACCGCCGTGGCCAAGCGGCTGGCCCTGGGGCAGATCACGCCGGAGCAACTGGATCAGACCGAGCCCGATCCCACGCTGCGCGCGAATATGTACGAAGTGGCCGAGCGCTACCTGGCCTATGACGCCACCCAACGATCGCTGGGCGAAGCCTTCGTTCAACAACAGCGCATGCGCTTCCTGGGGGCTCGAGCGAGGTTGCCGTCGGGCACGCCCGTCGTGGTCCCCACGCCCAGCACCGCCCCGCAGGATGGCCACGGCACCGCGCGCATCGACGTCGCTCTGGGTCGACGGGACGGCCAGAGCATCATTCAAATCAACGCACGACCGGCGTATCACGATCTGCTCGATCCTGAGGCGGGCTTCCAGCGCGGGTCTGCGATCCAATTTTTCCGAGTCGAGTTGGCCAAACAGGAAAACGGCAGCGTCCAGCTCGAAAAATTGACCCCAGTGGACATCGTGTCGCTCAGCCCCTACGACGGCCTCATGTCGGCCCGCTCGTGGCGCGTGCGGTTTGGTTTGACTCGCAGTTGGGCGAGGATCGGAGCCAACGATCCCAGTCGACGTCAATTGGCCTTTGAGATCAATGGAGGCCCAGGCGCCGCCGCCGAACTGCTGCCTGGCCAACGCTTGCTGGGCTATGCGTTTCTCGACAATCAACTCTGGCTAGACCCGGCGCTACCGGAACAGAAATTCGCAGCAGGATCAGGCATCGCAGTGGGCGCCTTATGGGACCCTTTGCCCCAGTGGCGAATCCAGGCAGAGATGTATGGGCGGGCCTCGCTGGACCATCAGCCGCGCGAGTCTGGCGCCCGACTCGATCAACGGTGGCAGCTGAATGAACGGCGCAATGCCGTTCTTCAGTGCACCTGGCGCCGCCGCGACCACCAAGCCATGCAGCATGAATGCCTGGCAGGCATTCAGCAGTACTGGTGAGTCAGCCGATCAAACGCCTTTGGCTTGCTTCAGCAAGGTGTCGGCATCGCTCACAGCATAGCCGCCGCCTTCTTCCAGGTTCAAGGCCTTGACGACGCCATCCTTGACCAACAGGGAATAGCGTCCGGAACGCAGGCCCAAGCCCTTGGCGCTCAAGTCCAGGGTCAGCCCAGTTGCTTTGGCCAGGTCAGCACTGCCATCCGCCAACATGCGAATCTTGCCCGCCGAGCCCAATTCGCGTCCCCAGGCGCCCATCACAAATGCGTCGTTCACTGAGATACACCAAATCTCATTCACTCCGGCTGCTTTGAATTCTGCGGCCTTCTGAATGTAGCCAGGCGCATGCTGTGCCGAACAGGTTGGGGTGAAAGCACCCGGCAAACCAAAGATCGCCACCGTTTTGCCTTTCAGGCTGTCAGACACCTTGACGGGATTGGGCCCGATGCTGCAGCCGTTGCCCTCCACTTCGATGTATTCGTACAGGGTGGCATCCGGGAAAACGTCTCCGACTTTGATCATGTGGGCTCCTTGATTCAAGACAATAAAAAACCGGCCCCCAGTATGTCTGGAGACCGGTTTTGTGTACTCACATCGAGAGCAAGCCCCCAATGCAGAGAGGGTCAGCGACCTGAAATCAAACGGCTTGTGCCTTCTCGACCAGACGCGAAACCACCCAGTTCTTGGTCTTGGACAGAGGACGGCTTTCCGTGATTTCAACCACGTCACCCAACTTGAACTCATTGTTCTCGTCGTGTGCATGGTACTTGCGCGAACGGGCCACGATCTTGCCGTAGAGCTCGTGCTTCACACGACGCTCGACCAGCACGGTCACGGTTTTGTCGCGGGCATCGCTGACGACCTTGCCGACCAGCGAACGGACAACCTTAGTTTGAGCTTCCGTCATTTGGCGGCTCCTTGCTTCTTCTCGGTCAGGATCGTCTTGGCGCGAGCGATGTCGCGACGAGTCTTACCCAATGCCGAGTGGTCATTGAGCTGCTGGGTCGCACGCTGCATGCGCAGGTTGAAGTGAGACTTCAGCAGGTCTTTGATTTCAGTTTCCAGTGCGGCCACATCCTTGGCGCGCAGTTCAGAGGCTTTCGCCATAACTTTCTCCTTAGCGCCTTGATTAGATGCCGAACTGGCGGCCGACGAACGTGGTGCTCAGTGGCAGCTTCGCAGCGGCCAACGTGAACGCTTCGCGAGCGAGTGCCTCAGGCACGCCCTGGATTTCGTACAGAACCTTACCAGGGGTGATTTCAGCCACGTAGTACTCGACGTTACCCTTACCGTTACCCATACGCACTTCAGCAGGCTTCTGGGAGATGGGCTTGTCGGGGAACACGCGGATGAAAATACGGCCACCACGCTTCACGTGACGAGAGATCGCACGACGAGCGGCTTCGATCTGACGCGAGGTCAGGCGGCCACGCTCGGTTGCCTTCAGGCCGAAGTCACCAAACGACACGTCGGCGCCGCGAGTGGCAACACCCGTGTTGCGGCCTTTGTGTTCCTTGCGGAACTTGCGACGATTAGGTTGCAACATGTTTATTCTCCTTTCGCTTCAGCAGCAGGAGCTGCCTTGCGAACGCGCTTGGCGTCTGCAGCCACGGCAGGCTTGTCGCTGCCGTCAGCAGGAGCGCCATCCGCACGAGGGGCACCACGGCCACCGCGAGGACCACGACGATCGTTAGGACGATCGCTACGAGGACCACGGCGGTTGCGACGATCATCTTCACGGTCTTCACCCTTGAGCACAGGGGCTTCGCCGTTCGCCAGACGATCACCACGGTAGACCCAGACCTTCACACCGATCACACCGTAGGTAGTGTGAGCTTCAGAGAAGCCATAGTCGATGTCGGCGCGCAGGGTATGCAGAGGCACGCGGCCTTCGCGGTACCACTCGGTGCGAGCGATTTCAATGCCATTCAGACGACCGGACGACATGATCTTGATGCCTTGGGCGCCCAAGCGCATGGCGTTCTGCATCGCACGCTTCATGGCGCGACGGAACATGATGCGCTTTTCCAGCTGTTGCGTGATCGAGTCTGCGATCAGCTGAGCATCGACTTCAGGCTTGCGCACTTCTTCGATGTTCACCGACACAGGCACGTTCAGGCGCTTGGCCAGTTCTGCCTTCAGGTTTTCGATGTCTTCGCCCTTCTTGCCGATCACCACGCCCGGACGAGCCGAGAAAATGGTGATGCGTGCGCTCTTGGCGGGACGCTCGATCAAGATGCGCGACACGGCCGCGTTCTTGAGCTTCTTCTTCAGGAATTCACGGACTTCCAGGTCTTCAGCCAGCATCGAGGCAAATTGACGGTTGGTAGCGTACCAACGCGATGCCCAGTTGCGGGTGACGGCCAAGCGGAAGCCGGTTGGGTGGATTTTCTGTCCCATGGTTCAGCCTCTCGCTCAGTTGCCGACAGTCACATAAATGTGGCAAGTGGGCTTGCTGATGCGATTGCCACGGCCCTTGGCGCGGGCAGTGAAACGCTTCAGCGTGGTCCCTTGTTCCACATAAATGGTCTTGACCTTCAGTTCATCGATATCCGCGCCGTCATTGTGCTCGGCGTTGGCGATCGCAGATTCCAGTGCCTTCTTGATGATGCCGGCAGCCTTCTTCTGAGTGAACGTCAGGATGTTGAGCGCTTGGTCAACCTTCTTGCCACGGATCAGGTCTGCAACCAGACGACCCTTGTCAACAGAGAGGCGAACGCCGCGAACGATTGCTTTGGTTTCCATCGTCGCTGCTCCTTATTTCTTGGCTTTCTTGTCGCCTGGGTGACCCTTGAACGTACGGGTCAGGGCGAACTCGCCGAGCTTGTGACCAACCATCTGGTCCTGGATGTACACAGGCACGTGCTGCTTGCCGTTGTGCACAGCAATGGTCAGGCCAATGAACTCAGGCAGGATGGTCGAACGACGCGACCAGGTCTTGACGGGCTTCTTGTCCTTGGTGGACACAGCCTTCTCAACCTTGGCCATCAGGTGATGGTCCACGAAAGGACCTTTTTTCAGAGAACGAGCCATTTCAGCCTACCTCTTACTTCTTGCGACGCGAAACGATGAACGTCTGCGTGCGCTTATTGTTACGGGTACGGTAGCCCTTCGTCATCGTGTTCCATGGGGACACGGGGACTTGACCTTCACCAGTACGACCTTCACCACCACCGTGCGGGTGATCCACCGGGTTCATGGCCACGCCACGAACGGTCGGACGGATGCCCTTCCAGCGGATGGCACCGGCCTTACCGTATTGGCGCAGGCTGTGCTCTTCGTTGCTCACTTCACCCAAGGTGGCGCGGCATTCGATGTGGACCTTGCGGACTTCACCGGAGCGCAGACGAACCTGAGCGTAGGTGCCTTCACGCGCCATCAGAACAGCGGACGTACCAGCCGAACGAGCGATCTGACCGCCCTTGCCTGGCAACAGTTCGATGTTGTGGATGGTCGAACCCACAGGGATGTTGCGGATCGGCAGCGCGTTGCCAGCCTTGATCGGGGCTTCAGAGCCGCTGATCACGGTAGCGCCGGCTTCCAGACCACGAGGCGCGATGATGTAGCGACGCTCGCCGTCGGCATAGCACAGCAGTGCAATGTGAGCCGTACGGTTGGGATCGTACTCGATGCGTTCCACCTTCGCGGGGATGCCATCCTTGTTGCGCACGAAGTCGACCACGCGGTAGTGGTGCTTGTGACCACCGCCCTTGTGGCGCATCGTGATGTGACCGTTGTTGTTACGGCCAGCTTTTTGCTTCTGTGGCTCGACCAGCGAAGCCTCAGGAGCGCCCTTGTGCAGGTGCTTGTGAACGACCTTCACCACGCCACGACGGCCAGGCGAAGTCGGTTTCAGTTTGACGACGGCCATGATTACGCAGCCTCCCCGGAGAAGTTCAGCTCTTGACCATCCTTCAGAGCCACGAAGGCCTTCTTGGCGTGGTCACGACGGCCGATGCGGCCACCGAAGCGCTTGGTCTTGCCCTTTTGGTTCAAGACTTGCACCGACTTCACTTCGACCTTGAACAGCAGCTCAACAGCAGCCTTGATCTCGGGTTTGGTGGCGTCGCGCAACACCTTGAACATCACTTGGCCGCGCTCTTCAGCAGCAGCGGTGGCCTTTTCCGAAATGATCGGAGCGACCAACACCTTCAGCAGGCGGCTTTCATCGAATTTCAGAGTGCTCATGCGAACATCTCCTGCAGCTTGGCGATCGCATCCTTGGTCACCAGAACCTTCTTGTAGAAGACCAGAGACAGGGGATCGGCATAACGGGGCTCAACGACCAGCACATTGGGCAGGTTGCGAGCGGCCAGGAACAGGTTCTCGTCCACGGTGTCAGCGATGACCAGGACGTGATCCAGGTTCATGGCCTTCAGCTTGGCAGCCAGCAGCTTTGTCTTGGGGGCTTCGACAGCGATCGAATCCACCACGGCCAGACGGCCTTCGCGAGCCAGCTGCGAGAAGATGGCGGCCATACCGGCGCGGTACATCTTCTTGTTGACTTTGTGGGTGAAGTTTTCGTCAGGGCTGTTCGGGAAAATCCGACCGCCCCCACGCCACAGAGGCGAGGAAGACATACCAGCGCGAGCACGACCGGTGCCTTTTTGGCGCCAGGGCTTCTTGGTGGTGTGCTTGACGGTTTCGCGGTCTTTCTGAGCGCGGGTACCTTGACGGGCATTGGCCTGATACGCAACAACGACCTGATGGATCAGGGCTTCGTTGTATTCACGGCCGAACACGGTGTCAGAAGCCTCAACCTTGGAGGCAGCTTGACCCTGTTCATTCAGGAGCTCGAGCTGGGCCATCAGTTAGCTCCTTTCTTCACTTTGACCTTGACAGCGGGACGAACGGTGACGAAGCCACCCTTCGAACCGGGCACGGCACCCTTGACCAGCAGCAGTTGACGAGCTTCGTCAACGCGCACGATGTCGAGGTTTTGCGTGGTCACGGTCTCGTCACCCATGTGACCAGACATGCGCTTGCCGGGGAACACGCGACCAGGATCCTGCGCCATCGAGATGGAGCCAGGAACGTTGTGCGAACGCGAGTTACCGTGCGAAGCACGCTGCGAACCGAAGTTGTGGCGCTTGATGGTGCCAGTGAAGCCCTTACCGATCGAGGTGCCTTGCACGTCGATCTTTTGGCCAGCTTGGAACAAGGCTGTTGGAGCGATGGTCGCGCCAGCCTTGTATTCAGCAGCCACTTCAGGAGCGACACGGAATTCGCGGGTGATTTCACCTGCTTCCACGCCAGCTTTGGCCAGATGGCCAGCTTCGGGCTTGGTCACGCGCGATGCTTTGCGCGCACCGAACACCACCTGCAAGGCAGTGTAGCCGTCGGTCTCAACGGTTTTGACCTGGGTCACGCGGTTGTTGGACACATCCAGCACCGTCACAGGCACGGCGTCGCCGTCGTCTGTGTAGATGCGCATCATGCCCACCTTGCGGCCCAGCAATCCGAGACGGTTGCTAAGACTCATGGTTTTTCTCCAGCCCCACATGGGGACCTTTTACACAAGCCCGACAACGATTGGCCGGGCCGACTCTTTTGGCAATTCACACCCATACAAGCGCGCTAATTGCCGACGGATTCCTCGCTGAGGGAGTCGCCAACTGCTTAAAATTTAAGCAATAGAAAATCCACCCATTACGGGAAAGCCTGCGATCATACCAAAGTGCCGACGCGGATGCAAGCAGCGACTCACCCCACGCAAGAAAAAGCCGCCCTCAAGGGGCGGCTTTCAGTCGAGGTGACCTGGTGGGTCAGATCCTCGAGAGCTTATTGCAGCTTGATTTCAACATCGACGCCGGCAGGCAAATCGAGCTTCATCAGAGCATCGACAGTCTTGTCAGTGGGGTCGACGATGTCCATCAGACGCTGGTGCGTGCGGATTTCGAACTGGTCGCGCGATGTCTTGTTGACGTGCGGCGAACGCAGAATGTCGAAACGCTGCAGGCGAGTCGGCAGAGGCACGGGGCCCTTGACGATGGCGCCGGTACGCTTGGCGGTTTCCACGATTTCAGCAGACGACTGGTCGATCAGCTTGTAATCGAAGGCCTTCAGGCGAATACGGATCTTCTGTTGTGCCATGACACACTTCCTTTGAATTAAAGAGCGATGACGCCTGCCTCACCCTCTACGAGAGCAAAGCAGGCCGGTGTCATGCGAATCAGTCGAGGATCTTGGCAACCACGCCGGCGCCGACGGTACGGCCACCTTCGCGGATCGCGAAGCGCAGACCTTCTTCCATGGCGATCGGGGCGATCAGCTTGACGGTGATCGACACGTTGTCACCAGGCATGACCATTTCCTTGTCGGCGGGCAGCTCGATGGAACCGGTCACGTCGGTGGTACGGAAGTAGAACTGAGGGCGGTAGTTGTTGAAGAACGGCGTATGACGGCCACCTTCGTCTTTGCTCAGCACGTAGATTTCGCCAGTAAAGTGCGTATGCGGCGTGATCGAACCGGGCTTGCACAGCACTTGGCCGCGCTCCACGTCTTCACGCTTGGTGCCGCGCAGCAAGATACCGACGTTGTCGCCAGCTTGACCTTGGTCCAGCAGCTTGCGGAACATTTCCACGCCGGTGCAGGTGGTCTTTTGGGTAGCCTTGATACCGACGATTTCGATTTCTTCGCCGACCTTGATGATGCCGCGCTCGATACGGCCGGTCACCACGGTGCCGCGACCCGAGATCGAGAACACGTCTTCCACAGGCATCAAGAACGTGCCGTCGATGGCGCGCTCAGGCGTGGGGATGTAGCTGTCCAGTGCGTCAGCCAGCTTCATGATGGCTTGCTCGCCCAGCTCGCCGGTGTCGCCTTCCAGCGCCAGCTTGGCCGAACCCTTGATGATGGGGGTGTCGTCGCCAGGGAAGTCGTACTTGCTCAGCAGCTCGCGCACTTCCATTTCGACCAGCTCCAGCAGCTCGGCGTCGTCCACCATGTCAGCCTTGTTCAGGAAGACGATGATGTAAGGCACGCCCACCTGGCGGGACAACAGGATGTGCTCACGGGTCTGAGGCATGGGGCCGTCAGCAGCGGAACACACCAAAATGGCGCCGTCCATCTGAGCCGCGCCAGTGATCATGTTCTTCACATAGTCGGCGTGCCCAGGGCAGTCCACGTGAGCGTAGTGGCGGTTAGCCGTTTCGTACTCAACGTGAGCGGTGTTGATGGTGATGCCGCGAGCCTTTTCTTCAGGTGCCGCGTCGATCTGGTCGTAAGCCTTGGCTTGACCGCCGAACTTCTTGGACAGAACGGTGGTGATCGCAGCCGTCAGGGTGGTCTTGCCGTGGTCAACGTGACCGATGGTGCCCACGTTGACGTGCGGCTTGGTCCGTTCGAACTTTTCCTTGGACATTTGTTTCTCCAAACAAAGAACAGTCGCCCGTGTGGGTTTAAGGTTTCCGGCCCAGGCATGCCACGGGCAGCATGCCAACCCTGTTCAGGGCGCCGAAGACCGACAAAAAGAAGCCCCAGATGGTATCACCCGGGGCTGGCTCGCTCAATTACTTGGAACGAGCGGTGATGATGGCATCAGCCACGTTCTTGGGAGCTTCAGCGTACTGCTTGAACTCCATGGTGTACGTGGCGCGACCTTGCGTAGCGGAACGCAGCGAGGTCGAGTAGCCGAACATTTCGGACAGAGGCACTTCGGCCTTGATGACCTTACCGCCGCCGACCATGTCGTCCATACCTTGCACCATGCCACGACGCGAAGACAGGTCGCCCATCACAGTACCAGCGTACTCTTCAGGGGTTTCCACTTCCACGGCCATCATGGGCTCGAGGATCACAGGCTGAGCCTTACGGCAGGCATCCTTGAAGCCCATCGAAGCGGCCATTTTGAAGGCGTTTTCGTTCGAGTCCACATCGTGGTACGAACCGAAGGTCAGGCGCACGCGGACGTCAACCACAGGGTAACCAGCCAACACGCCATTCGGCAGCGTGTCGATGATGCCCTTCTCAACCGCAGGGATGTATTCACGAGGAACCACACCGCCCTTGATTTCGTCGACGAACTCGAAGCCCTTGCCACCCGGCTCCATCGGCTCGACGGTCAGCACGACGTGGCCGTACTGGCCCTTACCGCCCGACTGGCGAACGAACTTGCCTTCGACATCGGTGACTTGCTTGCGAATGGTTTCGCGGTAGGCCACTTGAGGCTTGCCCACGTTGGCTTCGACGCCAAATTCGCGCTTCATGCGGTCGACGATGATTTCCAGGTGGAGCTCACCCATGCCGGAGATGATGGTCTGACCGGATTCTTCGTCAGTGCGCAGACGGAAGGAGGGATCTTCCTTGGCCAGACGGCCCAGGGCGATACCCATCTTTTCCTGGTCAGCCTTGGTCTTGGGTTCCACGGCCTGCGAGATCACGGGCTCAGGGAAGACCATCTTTTCCAGGGTCACGATGGCGTCGGGATCACACAGGGTCTCACCCGTGGTCACTTCCTTCAGACCCACGCAAGCGGCGATGTCGCCAGCCAGAATTTCCGAGATTTCTTCACGCTGGTTGGCGTGCATCTGCAGAATACGGCCGATACGTTCCTTCTTGCCCTTGATCGGGTTGTAGACGGAGTCGCCCGACTTCAGCACGCCAGAGTAGACGCGCACGAAAGTCAGCTGACCCACATACGGGTCGGTCATCAGCTTGAACGCCAGCGAAGAGAACTTCTCGTTGTCGTCGGCCTTGCGGGTGGTGGGCTGCTCGTTGTCGTCCGTGCCAGCCACAGGAGGAATGTCCACGGGCGAAGGCAGGTAGTCGATCACGGCGTCCAGCATGCGCTGAACACCCTTGTTCTTGAAGGCAGTGCCGCACAGCATCGGCTGGATTTCGCAGGCGATGGTACGGGTGCGCAGAGCCAGCTTGATCTCGTCTTCAGTCAAGTCACCCGTTTCCAGGTACTTGTTCATCAGCTCTTCCGAAGCTTCAGCCGCGGCTTCGATCATGTTTTCGCGCCACTTCTTGGCATCTTCGACCAAGTTGGCAGGCATGTCCTGATAGTCAAACTTCATGCCTTGCGAAGCTTCGTCCCAAATGATGGCCTTCATCTTCAGCAGGTCGACCACGCCCACGAAGTTGTCTTCGGCACCGATGGGGATCACCACGGGCACAGGGTTGGCCTTCAGGCGCAACTTCATCTGGTCGTAGACCTTGAAGAAGTTGGCACCGGTACGGTCCATCTTGTTCACAAAGGCCAGACGAGGCACCTTGTACTTGTTAGCCTGACGCCACACGGTTTCAGACTGAGGCTGCACGCCGCCCACGGCGCAATACACCATGCAAGCGCCGTCCAGAACGCGCATGGAACGCTCCACCTCGATGGTGAAGTCCACGTGCCCCGGGGTGTCGATGATGTTGAAGCGGTGCTCAGGGTAGGACAGGTCCATGCCCTTCCAGAAGCAGGTCGTGGCAGCCGAGGTGATCGTGATGCCGCGCTCTTGTTCCTGCTCCATCCAGTCCATGGTGGCAGCACCTTCGTGAACTTCACCAATCTTGTGGTTCACGCCGGTGTAGTAGAGGATGCGCTCGGTGGTCGTGGTCTTACCGGCGTCAATGTGAGCCGAGATACCAATGTTGCGATAGCGCTCAATGGGGGTCTTGCGTGCCATGAGGTCACTCCAGATTTAACAAGGCGCCGGACGCGCTCAAAACGCGCCGGACGCCTTTGGTGCAGCCGAACTGCAGAGGGTGGATTAGAAACGGAAGTGCGAGAAGGCCTTGTTGGCTTCAGCCATACGGTGCACTTCGTCACGCTTCTTCATTGCAGAGCCGCGACCTTCTGCGGCCTCAAGCAGTTCATTGGCCAAGCGCTGCTGCATCGATTTTTCATTGCGTTTCTTCGCAGCCTCACGAATCCAGCGCATCGCGAGGGCCATACGGCGCGAAGGCCGTACCTCGACAGGAACTTGATAGTTGGCACCGCCAACACGGCGGGACTTGACCTCAACCATGGGGCGGACATTGCCCATGGCAGCCGAAAACACCTCGAGGGGATCTTTGCCAGATTTTTCTTGAATCGTGTCAAAGGCGCCATAGACGATGCGCTCTGCAACGGCTTTCTTGCCGGAGAGCATGACAACGTTCATAAATTTGGCAACATCTACGCTACCGAACTTCGGGTCCGGCAGAATTTCTCGCTTCTCTACTTCGCGACGACGAGGCATGATTTCTCCAATTCAGTTGGGCTGAGCCCAAGCCCTAGTTGGGCTGCTTACTCCGCAAATGCGGACGGAAATCGATTTGCAATCAAGTAAATCGAGTTATTTCTTCGGGCGTTTGGCGCCATATTTCGAGCGTGACTGCTTACGGTCTTTCACCGCCTGCAGATCCAGGGCCCCGCGCACAAT
>JAGWLR010000152.1 GCA_028864885.1 Burkholderiales bacterium
GTCCAGGCTCCATGTTTGATTGACCCGAGTTGCGGCCACCAGGGGTGTGCGCTCGCCACGGTACTTCTTACCCTTGTTGCGCTTGCGCACGGCCAGGCCCTGCTCGCGATACAAGCGAAACACCTTCTTGGGGTTGGTGCCAGGAAACTCGCCCTGCAGCATGTCGTGCACTCGGCGATACCCGAAGCGTCGCCGCTCCATGGCCACGGCCTGGATGCGCTCAGCCAGACGCGCCGTTTGCGCATCGGGTTGCGGAGGATGTCTCCAAGCATCTCGGGACAGCCCCACAAGACGACAAGCCCGACGCTCAGAAATCTGGGTGTGCTCCAGCATCTTGGCGATGGCCTTACGCTTGCCTTGTGGGGCTAACGCTTTACCCCGAAACCAACCTTGAGCGCCTCCAGGTCGAGGTGCGCTTCGGCGAGCAACTTTTTAAGTCGCGCGTTCTCAACTTCCAGGTCCTTCAGGCGCCGTGCCTCGTCGGCCTCCATGCCGCCGTACTTGGAGCGCCACTTGTAGAACGTGGGCTCGCTGAACCCGCCTTGGCGGCAGACCTCCTTGACCGGCAGGCCGGACTCGGCCTGCTTCAAGAAACCAATGATCTGTTGTTCGGTAAATCGACTCTTCCTCATGTCCGTCATTCTCCAGGTTGACGGACCTCACTTCCATTCAACTGGTACGGCTACGAGGGGGCAGGTCACGTCCTTGAAGTCGTACCCATCGTTTTCAATAGAGGCGCAGGCGGTCATCAATACAGACGCCCCCACCACCATCCACGGAAAGACTTTGTTCATGATCTTCTCCTTGGTTGAGAAAGGCTGTTGAGCGATACCACCCAAACTCATGTCACCACCTCGCTCATGGATGACTGACCTGATCCAGGGCGGACTTCCGGTCCACTTTCCGGCTCGTCCTCATCACTGCCATGAGCCAGGCGGTAGAGCACCGGCAGCATCAGCAAAGTCAAGATGGTCGAAGACAAGATCCCGCCAATCACCACTGTGGCCAGTGGGCGCTGCACCTCAGCGCCTGTTCCCGTAGCAATGGCCATGGGGATGAAGCCCAGGGATGCCACCAGCGCGGTCATCAAGACGGGCCTCAGGCGAGTCAATGCCCCTTCTTCGATGGCAGAGTCCAGGCCATAGCCCTTGTCTCGCAGGTTACGGATGAACGAGATCATCACCAGCCCATTGAGAACGGCGACACCAGACAGGGCGATGAAGCCCACCGCAGCGGAGATCGACAAGGGGATGCCCCGTGCCCACAGTGCCAGCACGCCACCAGTCAAGGCAAAGGGGATGCCGGTAAAGACCAGCAAGCCGTCCTTGATGTCACGGAACATCGCAAAGAGCAGGGTGAAGACCAGCAGCAAAGACACCGGCACCACCACCATCAGGCGCTGCCTGGCCGATTGCAGGTTTTCAAACTGACCACCCCAGATGGTCCAGTAGCCGGGCGGAATTTTCACTTGCCGCATGGCCTCTTGCGCTTCGTTGACGAATGAGCCGATGTCTCTGCCTCGAACATTGGCGCTGATCACGATGCGGCGTTTGCCATTGTCCCGACTGATCTGATTAGGGCCAAGCGCAACATCGACACTGGCGACTTCAGAAAGAGGGACGAAGCTCATGCCGTTGGAGGCGGCATCCCGGCCAGACAGAGGAATGGGCAAACGCTTGATGGCATCCAGATTGGTCCGCACGCTTTCACTCAAACGCACCAAAATCTCGAAACGCCGGTCTCCTTCAAACAGAGAACCGACCTCCTGTCCTCCGACCGCCGTGGCCAGCGTTTCCTGTATGTCGCCCGCATTGAGTCCATAACGCGCAGCCTTTTCTCGATCAATGTTCACCGAGAGCATGGGCAGCCCCGAAATCTGTTCCACCTTCACGTCTGACGCGCCTGGCACCTTGTCCATGATCTGCGCAATCTGATTCGCTACGTCAGCGAGCACTGGCATGTCATCGCCAAACAGCTTGAGCGCAATGTCTGTCCGCACGCCTGAAATCAATTCGTTGACCCGCATTTGGACAGGTTGTGAGAACTCGTAGTTCTGCCCGGGCAATGTGGCAACCTCCTGTTCAATGGCGGAGATCAGCTCGTCGCGGCTTTTGCGCGGCTGTGGCCATGTTTCACGGGGCCTGAGCATCAAGTAGCCGTCCGAGACATTGGGCCCCTGGGGATCCGTTGCGATTTCAGCGGTCCCGGTTCGGGTAAAGACGCGTTCTATCTCGGGGAACTTGGCTTTCAAGCGGGCTTCGAGCTGCTTTTGCATCGTCACCGACTGGGTAAGGCTCGTGCCCGGGATGCGCCAGGACTGCAGCGCGAGGTCGCCCTCGTTGAGGCTGGGAACGAATTCGCTGCCCATACGGGACGCGATCAAACCCGACAACGCCACCATGACCACGGCCAGCGTCAATGCCACCGGCTTGGCCGACATGACCCGCTTGAGCAGTGGCGCATACAGACGCTTGGCACCTTGCATGAGGGCGTTTTCCTGGTCAGCCACTTTCTCGCCAATGAACAAGGCCACGGCAGCAGGAATGAAGGTGACAGACAGGACCATCGCACCCAACAAAGCCGTCACCACCGTGAAGGCCATCGGATGGAACATGCGCCCCTCCACGCCTGAGAGCGCAAAGATGGGCAAGTACACGATCATGATGATGAGCTGCCCAAACAGCAAAGGCCTGCGCGCCTCTTGTGCCGCCAGAAACACCTCATGGAAACGCTCTTTCATCGTCAGGGCCCGGCCATGATGGACCTGCGCATGGGCCAGGCGGCGCACGCAGTTTTCCACGATGACCACAGCGCCGTCCACGATGATGCCGAAGTCCAATGCTCCCAGGCTCATCAAGTTTGCGCTGATTTTTTGACTGACCATGCCGCTGAATGTGAACAGCATGGAAAGCGGGATGACCAGCGCCGTGATGAGGGCCGCACGCAAATTGCCCAGGAACAGGAACAAGATTGCAATGACCAGCACTGCTCCTTCGAATAGGTTTTGCTTGACGGTGGCAATGGCCTTGTCCACCAGATTGGTCCGGTTGTAGACCGTGACAACGTGCACCCCTTCTGGGAGCGTGCGGTTGATCTCGGCCATTTTCTGGTCCACGTCCGCAGAGACGGTGCGGCTGTTCTCGCCAATTCTCATGAACACCGTACCCAGCACCACCTCTCGGCCATTTTCCGTGGCGGCTCCTGTACGCAACTCCTCACCCAATCCGACATCAGCAACGTCGCGGATGCGAATCGGCACGCCGCCCGCTTGCTTGATGACCATGTTGCCCAGATCCTGCGTGCCGCGAACTTGTCCTGGTGCGCGGATCAGATATTGCTCACCCTGGCGCTCGATGTAGCCTGCCCCCACGTTGGCGTTATTGCGCTCCAGAACCTGAACCAGGTCCGCAAGTGTCAGGCCGTGCGCCATCAACTTGTCCAGCTTGGGCGCCACTTGGTATTGCTTGGCAAATCCACCGATGGCATTGATCTCTGTGACGCCTGGCACATTGCGCAGCTGGGGCTTGATGATCCAGTCTTCAATTTCGCGCAGATCGGCAGGCGTATAGGGCTGACCGTCAGGCTTGTGGGCGCCTGTCTTGGCCTCTACCGTCCACATGTAGATTTCGCCCAGGCCGGTTGAGATCGGTCCCATCGCCGGTGCGATGCCCTTAGGCAATTGCTCCTTAGCACCCTGAATGCGCTCATTGACCAGTTGGCGCGCAAAGTAGATGTCTGTGCCGTC
>JAGWLR010000153.1 GCA_028864885.1 Burkholderiales bacterium
CATAGTCACCCAATTGCGCCAGCTTAAATCTAAAGCGTTTGCCTGTCTCCGCCGTTGTGCCATTGATTGACCACTCGGGCGAATGAGGAAGGTCGCCCAGTGTTTCAGTAATCCCCCACAGTTCACAAATACCTTGCGCAACGACGTTCGCGCGTGATAACAAATACCGCCAATTTTGGGGCTTAAAGAGGAGTCGCGCAATCGAATACCGCTGCAAGTCTTGTTGAGAAATCACTTCTCGAATTAACGGAGCGGTATGTGTAAGGTAGGCCTTTGAGGATGGCCACACCATGCGTGAATGGTGAAAGATCAGTCCTATAAGGAGGCTGGCCCCAGAAACAGTCGATATGTACTTGATGCGCTCTAGCTGACCTCGTTCCGCGAGGTAACGCAACACACCACAATGAAAAGTTACAGCACGCACACCACCACCAGAGAGCGCTAACGCAATATCGTTGGTGTCCAAAAAACTCTCCTCCGAATGTGGCTGAGGGGTAAGCATATCTGATGGGAGTCCAGGTCGATTAGCGGCGATGCTCGCAGTTGCGCCTCCAAAAAACATAGGACCAGGGATTAGCATGTCAGACGGCGCCCTGCGCGGCCTTAAAACTTTGAGTAATTCGGCGCCATAGGAGCCCGATGTTGCGGTTTCAATTGGTTATCGGGATATGAGATCTGGCCGGAACGCCATTGCTGACAGGCGATGCGGGTTCAGCGTCTAGATCATCATTCCGCACTGCGACGAATGACTACGACCGCGCCGTCGGCTTTCGATGCCTTCGAAACGGCAACCACGGCCAGCAGTTGATCCCGGGATATCAGGCTCGTGGGGCAGTTCCAGGCTGGGAGCGGCCGGTTATCACTCGTCGACCTCATCGCGATACGAACGCTGGATCGGATGCCCAACAGCGGTTATTCACCAGCGCCGGCGATCGACCCAGAGCTGTCCTTCGTTGTGCCGACTAGGCTGCCCCAAACCTGACGTTCGTCACTGGGGCAGGCTGGAGACAGCTGACGCTGCATTGCAAGCCGGTGGTCATGGTGCCGAGTGAGCCAATAGGGCCGCGTCTAGTGGTGCCGTTGCCGCTTGGTTCCAAGTCGGTGCCGAGACGCGGTTGACGGGTCCTAAAAAGATTGTCGACGCGCGCGAACTGCCGTCGACCGAAGAAGGCGAGCCCTGAGGAGCGACCTGTCAGTGCAGGAGGAACTTCGCCCCATCGCCCGGCGTTCAAGTGGACAGTGGAGTTCAATCCTCGAGCGCGATCAGCTTCGCCACCGTCTGCCGCCGCCGGATCAGGCGCGACACGTCGCCATCGACCAGCACCTCGGCCGCCAGCGGCCGCGTGTTGTAGTTGGAGCTCATCGAGGCGCCGTAGGCCCCGGCGTCGTGGAACACCAGCAGGTCGCCGACTTCGGCCGGCGGCAGCGCGCGGGCTTGCACCACCCCGCCGGCGTCCTGCGTGAACACGTCGCCCGATTCGCACAGAGGGCCGGCGACCACGCTGGGTCGCGGCGCGTCCCGCCCGGCCGCGTCAGCGCGCGCGACGAGGCTGATCGCGTGGTGGCCGCCGTACATCGCGGGGCGCACCATGTCGTTGAAGCCGGCGTCGCACAGCACGAAGTGGTTGCCGCCCATGTCCTTGACGGCGCGCACCTCGGCCAGCAGCGCGCCGGCCTCGGCGACGAGGAAGCGGCCGGGCTCGATTTCCAGTCGCAGCGGGTGGCCCAGCTCGTCGGCCAGGCGGCGGCGCGCGTCGTCCCACAGGTTGAAGTAGTGGTCGGTGTTGACGACGGCATCGCCGGCGCGGTAGGGGACGGACAGCCCGCCGCCGGCCGAGATGGCACTGACTTCGTGGCCGCGCGCGACGACCTCGCGCACGTGCTGCACCATCGCGTCGCACACCTGCGCCAGGTGGCCGTAGTCCACGCCCGAACCGATGTGCATGTGCAGGCCCACCAGCCGCAGGCCGTGGCGGGCGATGACCTCCAGCGCGACCGGGATGTCGGCCGGCCAGATGCCATGCTTGCTGTGCTCGCCGCCGGTGTTGGTCTTGCGGCTATGGCCGTGGCCGAAGCCGGGGTTGATGCGCAGCCACACGCGATGGCCGGCGGCGTGCTGGCCCAGGTGCGCGCCGAGCTGATCGAGCATCGCCACCGAGCCGGCGTTGACCGGGATGCTATGCGCGGCCACCAGCGCCAACGTGGCGCGGTCGATCACGTCGGCGGTGAACACGATGCCGGCGTGTTCGTTGCGGGCATCGTAGCCGGCGTGCAGCGCGCGCTCGATCTCGCCGCCGGAGACCGCGTCCACCTGCACGCCCAGGCCCCGCATCAGCCGCAGCAGGTGCGTGTTGGAGCAGGCCTTCTGCGCGAAGCGCACGGTGTCGAACCGGCGCAGGCGCTCGACGCGGGCGCTGATGGTGTCGGCGTCTGAGGTTGCCCCTGGAAAGTGGAGTTCTTAGCTCATGACCACAATGCTGAAAAAGGAGCGAAGAAATGGTCGATAAGCAGATGCGTGGAAAGTACACCCTGGAGTACAAACTGGAGGCGGTTCGGCAGGTCAAGGCTGGGCAATCGGTGACAGTGGTTGGCAAAGTGTTGGGCATTCCGTCGTCGAGTTTGTCCAAGTGGGTTCGCTTGGATGCAAGAGGCGAGCTGACAGGGGCAAACAAGTTGGAGGGCAAGGTGGCTGCGGTTACGCCAGAGCAAATGGAGATCGCGCGCTTGAGGGCCGAGAACGCCCGGCTGAAGATGGAGCGCGACATCGCAAAAAAAGCCGCGGCGTACTTTGCGCAGGATGTGCTGCAAAGTACGCTTGGATCCGGAAAATGAGCGGCAAGGTCTGGCCTGTGAGCCTGATGTGCGAGGTGCTGGAGGTCAGCGCCAGCGGGTACTTCAGTTGGAAGCTAGGGCAGGATAAGCCTGGCAAGGGCCCCAGCCGGTTTCAAAGCGACGAAGCCTTACTGGCACACATGCGTGCCATTCACGTCGAGATCAAAGGCGAGTATGGCTGGCCCCGCATGCACAAGGAACTGCTGGCCCGGGGCATCCGGGTGGGCAAAGAGCGTGTGCGCGTGCTGATGCAGCGCCATGGCATCAAGGCCCGAACAAAGAGGAAGTTCGTCGTGACCACCGACAGCAAGCACCACCTGCCGGTGGCACCCGATCTCGTGCAGCGACGCTTCAATCCCGAGGCGCCCAATCTGCTGTGGAGTGGCGACATCACCTACATCCCTACCGATGAGGGCTGGCTGTACCTGGCTGCGGTGCTGGAGCTGCACAGTCGCCAGGTGGTGGGCTGGAGCATGCAGCCACACATGCAGACCAGCCTGGTCAAAGATGCACTGCTGATGGCCTGTTGGCGCAGGAGGCCTGCCAAGGGGTTGATCTTCCACAGCGACCGGGGAAGCCAGTACTGCAGCCATGAATTCCAGACCACGATGAAGGCCTGGGGCGTCAAGTCATCAATGAGCCGCAAGGGCAACTGCTGGGACAACGCGCCCACCGAGAGCTTCTGGGGCCATCTGAAGGTGGCTTGCGTGCTGGGACACAGGTTTGCCACCCGAGAGCAAGCTAAGGCCGCCATCCTGGACTGGATGGCCTTCTACAATCATGCTCGTTTGCATTCGGCGCTGGGCTACCTCAGTCCCATGCAGTACGAGCAACGCTGGCTGGCGGCTCAGCGTAAGAATGCCGCATGAAACCCGGGCTAAGCGCTCCGAAATTCAGGGGCAACCTCAG
>JAGWLR010000154.1 GCA_028864885.1 Burkholderiales bacterium
TTCCCCTTTCGGAAGAAGTGTGCCGATGCTCGCTCGGCTTGTTCCGCCAGATAGACCTTGCCCGCCCTGAGCCGCTCTAGCAGCTCATCGGGCGGCAGGTCCACCACCACAACCTCGTCTGCTTCATCGAATACTCGGTCTGGCACAGTTTCCCAAACACGAATGCCGGTAATTCCAGTGACGATGTCGTTGAGGCTGTCCAGATGCTGAACATTCATGGTGGTCCAGACATCGATTCCTGCGCCCAGCAGTTCCTCCACATCCTGCCAACGCTTGAGATGGCGAGATCCGGGCGCATTGCTGTGCGCCAGCTCGTCCAGCAGCACCAGCGCACCTTCATGACTTTGACCGAATGCCAGCGCAGCATCGAGATCGAACTCATTGAGCACACTGTCCCTGTAGGGCATCACCTTGCGCGGCAAATGCGGCAAGCCCTTAGCCATAACTTCTGTGTCGGCACGGCCATGCGTCTCCACAAGTCCGACCACAAGGGCAAGCCCATGCTCATGCGCAGCTTTGGCAGCAGCCAGCATCGCAAACGTCTTGCCCACGCCCGCACAGGCGCCAAAGAAAATCTTGAGCTTGCCGCGCTTGGCTCGCGCCTCTTCTTCGTGAACACGCTGTAATAGCGCATCTGGATCGGGGCGGTGACTACTCAGGCTCATGGTCAAGGGCTCCGGGACTGACGCTGTGCCATTCTCACTTGGCTGCTGATTGGGCGTCTAGCGCCAGATTCAGGGCCAACACGTTCACCCTGGGTTCGCCCAGAAAGCCCAGCCACATGGGCGTTGTGTGTAGATCGACCAATTTCTGCACTTGTGCTGGAGGCAAGTGCCTGGCTCGGGCCACGCGCGCGACCTGATAGTCGGCTGCCGCCTTGCTGATGTCGGGATCAAGCCCACTGGCCGAGGCCGTCACCAGATCGACGGGAACGAGTTGCGTATTGCCCGGATCGGCTGCGCGAAGGGCAGCCACGCGTGCCTTGACAGCCTCCACCAATGCGGGGTTGGTCGGCCCCAGGTTCGATCCGCTGGAGGATGCGCCGTTATGGCTCATCGGAGCGGTGGCCGAGGGGCGACTCCAGAAGTGCCCGGCATCAGCGAAAGGCTGGCCGATCAAGCTTGAGCCGATCACTTTGCCGTCGCGCACGATCAGACTGCCGTTGGCTGCGTCATGAAACGCCACTTGGCTGACGCCAGTCACGGCCAAGGGGTAGACCAGGCCTGTCACCAAGGACAGCATGATGAATAAGGTCAGCGCGGGCCTTAGCAGCTTCACCGAAGCTTCGTTGACGGGCGTCGCTGTCAGGGATGGAGAATGGGTGGACATGATGGTGACTCCTTTTGACTCGCGATCAGGCCAAGCCGACGGCAGTGAGCAGCACGTCGATGAGCTTGATGCCAATGAAGGGAACGATCACGCCGCCCAGGCCATAGACGAGCAGATTGCGGCGCAACAGTGCGGCTGCCCCTACCGCGCGATAGGCCACGCCCTTGAGTGCCAGTGGAATCAGCGCCACGATGATCAAGGCGTTGAACACCACCGCCGACAAAATGGCGGAGGCTGGACTGCTCAGGTGCATCACATTGAGCGCCGACAGTTGCGGGTAGGTGGACACAAAAGCCGCCGGAATGATGGCGAAATACTTGGCGAGGTCATTGGCGATGCTGAAGGTGGTGAGCGAGCCGCGTGTCATCAGCATCTGCTTGCCTGTTTCCACGATCTCGATCAGCTTGGTAGGATTGCTGTCCAGATCGACCATGTTCCCTGCCTCCTTGGCTGCCTGCGTGCCGGTGTTCATGGCCACGGCGACGTCAGCCTGAGCCAGCGCTGGGGCATCGTTGGTGCCGTCACCCGTCATGGCGACCAGGCGGCCCGCGCCCTGGTGCTCGCGAATGAGCGCCAGCTTGGCCTCCGGCGTGGCCTCGGCTAGAAAGGTGTCGACGCCTGCTTCGGCAGCAATGGCTGCCGCAGTCAGGCGGTTATCGCCCGTGACCATCACTGTCTTGATGCCCATGCGGCGCAACTCCGCGAAGCGCTCCTTGATGCCGCCCTTTACGATGTCCTTGAGTTCGACCACGCCCAGGACGCGCGTGCCGTCGGCGACGACCAGCGGCGTGCTGCCACGGCGTGCCACGTCTTCGACCAGGCTTTGTAACTGGGGCGGCAGGCGCCCACCCAGTGAGTTGACATGCTTGCGGATGGCGTCGGCCGCGCCCTTTCTAATCTGCCTCACCGATCCATCAGGCAAGGCCAGATCCGCGCCACTCATACGGGTCTGAGCCGTGAAGTGTACGAAGGTGGCGCCCAGCATGCCGACATCCCGTTCGCGGATGTTGTACTTCTGCTTGGCCAATACGACGATGCTGCGGCCCTCTGGCGTTTCATCGGCCAGCGAGGCCAATTGCGCCGCATTGGCCAGTTCAGCTTCCGTGACATCACCGGCAGCCAGAAAGGCGCTGGCCTGCCGGTTGCCCAGTGTGATCGTGCCCGTCTTGTCCAGCAAGAGCACATCTACATCACCGGCTGCTTCCACAGCCCTGCCTGACGTGGCGATTACATTGGCCTGCATCATGCGGCTCATGCCTGCCACGCCGATGGCGGACAGCAGCCCGGCAATCGTCGTGGGAATCAGGCAAACCAGCAGGGCCACCAGTACGACCAAGCTCACCGGATGGCCAGCGCCACCAACCTGGACGCTGTAGTTTGAGAATGGCAGCAAGGTGGCAACAACGCCCAAGAACACGATGGTCAAAGCCACGAGCAGAATCGTCAGTGCAATCTCATTGGGCGTCTTGTGGCGCTTGGCGTTCTCAACCATGGCGATCATCCGGTCCACAAAGGTCTCACCAGGATTGACCGCCACGCGTACCACCACCCAGTCCGACAAGACGCGTGTGCCGCCCGTGACCGCCGAGAAGTCACCGCCCGATTCGCGGATAACCGGTGCCGACTCGCCAGTGATTGCGCTTTCATCCACCGAGGCGACTCCATCAATCACCTCGCCGTCCGCAGGCACCGTGTCGCCAGCCTCGATCAGCACGATGTCGCCTTTGCGCAAATTGTCCGCCTCCATCGGATGCCACTTCAATGCGTCCCTCGGCGTGGCGCGCTGCCAACCGCCTTCAAGCTTTTTTGCCCAGGTCTTCTTCTTGAGCCCACGCAGCGATGCTGCTTGCGCTTTACTGCGGCCTTCTGCCAGGGCCTCGGCAAAATTGGCGAACAGCACGGTGAACCAAAGCCAGATGGTCACAGCGATGGTGAAGAAGTCAGACTTGTCGATGGACAAGGCCGTCGTGAAGGCACTGCCGACATAGACCACGAACATCACCGGATTACGCCATTGCACGCGTGGATCCAGCTTCTTGAAGGCGTCCAGCAAAGCGGGTTTCACCAGCACGGGATCGAACAGGGGAAGGTTCTTGTGACTCATGGTGTGTACCTCAACGAGTCCATAGCATCAAGTGCTCGACCACAGGGCCCAGCGCCAATGCAGGCACATAGTTCAACAGGCCGACCAGCAGCACGGTGCCGATAAGCAGCACAACAAACAGAGGGCTATGTGTCGGCAAAGTACCCTCCGTCACCTCCAAGCGCTTCTTGGCGCCCAGCGAGCCCGCGATGGCCAGAACGGGTACGATCACGCCAAAGCGGCCGAACCACATCGCCACGGCCAGCAGCACGTTGTAGAAGGGCGTGTTCGCCGACAGCCCCGCGAAGGCGCTGCCGTTGTTGTTCGC
>JAGWLR010000155.1 GCA_028864885.1 Burkholderiales bacterium
TTTTGTACTGCTCAGCGGCTTAGACACACCAGACTTGACGCCGGGGCTCCTTCCGCCCCCGCTTTTTGTGGTCATTGAGCGCGCCTGCGCCCCGGACAAAGCACGCCGCTACCCATCGCTTTCCGCCTTGCGCCAAAGTCTAACTCTGGCCTTTAGCGTAATCCTTGGGCGAGCCAATGGCTCCGGCGGAGTGTTGGGAACACAGCAGGCAATCATCGATCGATGGCAGTCCACGAACCAAACTGACTTACTTGAACTGGGGCAGTTCATTGACGAGTTGGCCATGCTCTCACCCAGCGAACGCCACCGGGTATGCATAGACATGCCCTCCGACTTGTTCTATGCGATTGCCGAAGCGCCGTTACCCCCTGGACGGTTGGCAAGCTTCATTCAGGGCTATCTTGAAATGTCGCAGCACGCAGAGTACGGTTGGAGCTTTGCCGAAACAGTCGCCGACAACATGTCCATCTTGTTTCACTCTCAGCATGTCTTTGAGTCAGACAAGGCAGACGCGCTGAAAGCCGCAATCATCGCCGCCGATCGGCAGAATCGCTTCGCTGCCATGGACACCTGCAAGGCCATGATTGCTTCGGTCCAGGACAGCGGTCTTGCTCACCGAGTGTATGAACTCATGTTGGAGCATCCCAGCTACTTCATGGAAAAAATGGACCCCTTGACTTGCCGATCCCCTGCTGTGCGGCAAGCCATCGCGATCCTCAAGGCCAATGCCGAAGCGGTCCAGCAGCAATCAACGATGGGCAACCCCTTCCCCTCGTAAAACATTTTTGATCGGCATAAAGCGATCAGATCAGCGGCAACACGACTAGATCCGTCTATTGATCGCTTGCTAAGCGTCCATATCCGTTGATAGGTTCGACGAGGTATGTGGCTACCTTCAGCAGCGGATCAGCAAGACAAGTCTGGCCAAGCTGAACACCAGCAAAGGCAGACCTTCATTTTCAAGCTACGCCGACCACCTCAGGAAGAACGCCTGACGCGCTGCGTGCCACCCATCGGAGAAACCTCTTCGACAGCTTTCTGATCAGTCCGCGATGGACGGCCCGAACAAATCGTTGGTGATCTGTTCCCCGCGACCTACCTCCTCCCCTTGCTGATCACCGCCTGAGCGAGACGCCACGATGGAAACGATGTGCCCGCTCTGAATGAGCAAGCCATCGTATGCAAGCACCCTCAGTCGATTGATCCTCTTGGTGCCCTTGGGGAACTGGATCAGATCGTCGTACAGCCTGGGGTGATCGGCACGCGCCAATTCAAACACCAGCCGTATCGGTTCCCCACTGACCTTGGCGTTGGCATTCATGGCTTGCTCCCCGACGGCGTCGCACCTTGATCAGCCCGTGGCGCGGCCATCACCGTTCGCGCATAGTTCTGCCCTGCCAGTTGAAAGCCCCGCACATTGGCAAACATGGGTTCCTTGACCTCATGGATCTTGTGATTCGGGAACGCAGCCTTCACCGCCTTCTTGAACAGGAAGGCACCGCCGCCAACCAGGATGATGTTCTGCAAGCTATGTGGCGATTCAATGTACTGCTTCATCGCCGACACAGCCTGCTGCGCCACCGCCTCAGCCATGGGCATGAACCTGGTGATGTCGTAGGACTTCTGAAAAATCACAGGCTGCTTGCCCGTTCGCAAGGCCAGATCGATGGCATCAAGGTCGCGATAGGGGCTGCCGATGTCCTTGGTGATCTCGGCGGCGATCAGCCGCAGCACATCCGACATGCCACGGTTGAACGAGTGGCTTTGCTTTTGAACCTGCCTCATGCCCCTGGCCACCAACCAGTCGAAGGTTCGTGAGCCAGGGTCGATGATCAAGCTCTGCTCGTTGCCGATGGTGGCCATCTTCTTGTGCACCGATGCGTAATGCGCCAGTGCTCCCTGAGGCTGCGCAACAGCGAGTGCCTTGACGACAGACACTGTCTTGCCACCCCCAACGTCATGCGTTCCCGTCATCGCCTTCTCCAGCGCCGCCTTCTTGAGGTGCAGCAGAGCCACAGGCAGGCCCACCACCAGGAGGTCGATGCGACTTTGCTTCATGAGATGCAGGGCGCCTCTAAGCAAGGCCATGTACTCGGGCGTGTCGGTGTACTCGTCGTGCAATTGGGTTGCACGCACGGAATCGGCCACCAGGTGGACATCGGGCCCGACCTCGTAGAACAAGTGTCCGATGGGGATGGACACGGTTTTGCGCCGTTCGGATGCCGACCAGGCCTGAGTCTCGCTGGCGCTCGGGTAGGCAATGGAAGGAAAGCTGGCGCAGCGGATATCGGTGCCCTCCGTGCCAACGACGTATTTGGTGTTGCCTGATCCGACATCCACCGCTCTGACGATCAAATCCATGATGAGCCTCCAAGGCGTGGGTTCATGAGCGATCAGCATCAGCAAGCTGACACGATCCCGCCACGGCAAACCCCGACTCAGAACACATGATTTCGGCATCGGTGCAGATTCACTGTCAGCCTGCATGCGCCGCAATGACATTGGCCTGTTGCCGAACCTTCGCGCTCTGGGTTCTGGGGTCGCGTGTGTGATCACGTTCTCATTCGAATGACACTCGTCAACCCCTCTCGCCGCGCCCGAGGCCGGCGCCATCGAGGTCCATCTCAGCCCATCGAGAACCTGTGCTGGGAACCAGAGGCAGGATTTTTTGATGTCAAGCCCACTAGCTGTTTGGTGCTTGTGCCTTATCAGTAAATAAGCACGGCTCAAGGGCATGTTGCGCGCCCCAGGTTCGCCACGCGCAATCCTCCAGCAATGCGAGCCATTGCGGCGGCGCTCCTTGACCGAATTCCTCCTGGCGAGTCCACTACAGATTCCCGAGAGCCGTCCTGGCTCTGCTCCTGATGGAGCAAAAGGCGTCGCAGTCGTTACCTGCCCTCCAAGCTCCGGTCCTTGAACCGGAATTCGCCATCGCCCCTGAGGCGGTGGCCCCGAGGTCTTCTTCGCAGTGCATGCACCGATGGCCCTGCCAACTCCCTGAGTTGGGCGTTCCTGAAACGCGCCACGGTCTTCGAGCACGCTGTCGGCACCCGATGCCGAACCGCTGTTCCCGCCATCCCTTGAGCACGCGCTTCGGCGCACCGCACGGTTGTGTTTGTCTCTTTAGGCTCCCCGTGCGACCCCGCTCATGAACTCGGCACCTCCCTGGACTTTCGGTCAGGGGTGGACCCATGCGAGTGGATGGCGCTCCGAATCCAGAACTGATCCACCACATACGCGAGAGGCCAGACCTCCGCGCCGATGCCGCCCTTGCCCCTGAGGCAAACCGGCATCACCAACCCCATGGCTGCAGAAATGCACAACTGGGACGGATCACCCGTTTCGTTTTTAAGAAAGACCGAGTTGACCGGTGTCGATGCATCCAAGCAAGCACACCGACCGACAAACCTTTGGGTAGGCGCCGCACCTGTCGTGGTCGCGTGCGGCGCTGAATTCTTGACCACGAACCGATGGGGCGACGGAATCCGTGCCATTGGCGATCTCCATGAGATTCCACCTTCACTCACGACCAACCCGCTGTTCGGGCGGCGGGCCCTTGACCATGGGCACACATCATGTCTGACTCATCCACCTCTCGATCCTCAAAGCGCCGGGTTCAGGAGACATCCAGCCCTGGGCGCTCAAGCCAGCACCAACCCGCACGCCGTCAAAGTTGGGCAGGCAAGTCGCCCCAGGACATCCTGGCCCACTACCCCACAGGCAAGACGCCTCCGCTC
>JAGWLR010000064.1 GCA_028864885.1 Burkholderiales bacterium
TGCGCGCCATCCAGCACTGGGTGATGAGTGTAGTGATGGAGCCCAAGGCCGGCGACGGTTTGAACGTCTTCGTGCAACAAACCGGCATCCAGCAGTTGGGCGATCAGAAAGCCCATGCCACCTGCTGCGTGAAAGGCATTCACGTCGGCCTGACCGTTCGGGTAGACCTTGGCCAACAGCGGGGTGATGGCCGAAAGGGCGTCGAAATCATCCCAGGTGATGAGCAGGCCCGCTGCTCGCGCAATCGCCACCAGATGCAGTGTATGGTTTGTCGAGCCCCCGGTGGCCAGCAGTCCGACCATGCCATTGACGATGGCCTTTTCGTCGATGACGCGCCCCACGGGGGTGTAGTGAGGCCCCTCTTGCGTGAGTTGCACGACGCGGCGAGCAGCTTGTCGGGTCAGAGTTTCTCTCAGCGGTGTGCCTGGGTGGATGAAAGCCGAGCCCGGCAGATGCAAGCCCATGATCTCCATCAGCATCTGGTTGCTGTTGGCCGTGCCGTAAAAGGTGCAGGTGCCAGGGCTGTGATAGGCCTTTTCTTCAGCCTCCAGCAACTCGTCTTGCGAGATTTCACCAGCAGCGAACCGCTGTCTGATCTTGGCCTTGTCGATATTGGACAAGCCCGAACCCATTGGGCCAGCAGGCACGAAGACGGTGGGCAAATGGCCGAAGCTCAAGGCGCCGATCAAGAGACCGGGAACGATCTTGTCGCAGACCCCCAGGCACAGGGTGGCATCGAACATGTTGTGCGACAACGCCACCGCAGTGCTCATGGCGATCACATCGCGAGAGAACAGAGACAGCTCCATGCCTGGTTGGCCTTGGGTCACGCCGTCGCACATGGCTGGCACGCCACCGGCAAATTGTGCGGTGGCCCCGACTTCACGTGCGGCTTCTTTGATCCATTCTGGATACGCGCTCAAAGGCTGATGCGCCGACAGCATGTCGTTGTAGCTCGACACGATGGCGATGTTGGGGCGATGCTGTTGGCGCAGCCAGATCTTGTCTTGTTGAGGCGCTGCGGCATAGGCGTGGGCCAGATTGGTGCAGCCCAACTGCGACCGATTGGCTCGGTGGGCGCCATGGTGGCCTGCGGCGTTGTCGAGGCGCTGCAAATAGGCGCTCCGGCTGGCGAGGCTGCGTTGGCGAATGCGGTCAGTGATGGCCCGCAGTTGTGGGTGAAGCGTCACGGTTGATCCACCTCGTGGGATACAAAATCCAGTGCAGATGAGCCATTATGGTGTTCATTTTCGGAGTAGGGGCAAAGATGATGCGACCCTTGATCGACTTACATCGCGCAGCCGATTCGCAAACCTTGGCCCTGGATCTGGCCACCTTTGTGGCGCAAAGCCTGTCAGAAACTTTGCGGACGCGAGAGCGAGCCTTGTTGGTGGTGTCGGGCGGCAGCACACCGGCGCCGTTTTTCTCGGCCTTGTCGCAAATGAGTCTGCCCTGGGACCAAGTGGTCATCACGCTAGCCGATGAGCGCTGGGTGCCCCCCAATCATCCTGATAGCAATGAACGGCTGGTACGCCAACGTTTGTTGCAAGGGCAGGCCGCCAAGGCGATCTGGATGCCTTTGTGGCGTGAGGGCTTGTCCACCCACGAAGCCTTGCCCTTGTTGTGCGGCGAGCTGGATGCATTGCCGTGGCCAGCCAGTGCCATCATTTTGGGGGTGGGGGCCGATGGTCACACTGCCTCTTTGTTTCCGCACGACGCCAGCTGGGTCGCGACCGAGGGAGAGGGGCGTGGCGACCGCTGTCTGGCCGTTCCGGCGCCGCTGCCGCCGAACGTGCCTCTGCCGCGAGTGACCTTGGCGCCGAAAACACTCGTCGATGCGGAGCGAGTGGTGATCCATTTGACTGGCGAGGCCAAGTGGGCGCTGCTGCAAAAGGCCGAACAGGAAGGGGCGGCGCATGACTACCCGATCCGTCTGGCCTGGCAGCAGAGGCAGGCGCCCTGTCATGTGTTCTACAGCGATTGAGCTGGAGGGGCCTTCCGCCCTTGGGGCTGGTTCGGCTTCCATTTAGGTTATTTAATTGCACGCAATTTAATTGTGTGCTTAAATTCTGACATGTCTTCTTTTCTGAATGCCCATGTCTTCCATCCCGACTCCGAGCACCCAATGGACTGAACGCGTGGCGGCCGATGAGGCCGAGCGCCACGAACGCCATGCCCAACTGTTTGCCGACTTGCAAGCCCAGCGCAATGCGCGGTTCGGCGCTGGCCGAGCCTTGCATCGCAAACAATTGGCGGGCGTCGGGGCGCGTCTGGAAGTTTTGCCCCATCTGCCCGAGCCTGCACGCCATGGCCTGTTTGCGCAGCCCAAGGTTCTTGATGCCTGGGTTCGCCTGTCCAACGGTGGGGCAGACAAAGCCTCGGATCGCAAGCCGGATGTACGAGGCTTCGCGATCCAGGTTCATGGTTTGCAAGGGGCGTCGGCGCTGGGCCAAGGTGTGGCCTTGGCGCAAAGCTTCCTTCTGATCAACCAGCCCGCCTTTGCATTCCCGACGAGCGATGAATTCGTGTCCTTGGTGATGCAGGCCACGAAGGGCCCTCGGGCGATGATCGCCTATCTGCTGCGGAGATACGGGTGGTGGGGTGGCCTGAAAAAAATCCGGCGCTTTGCTCGCACACTGGGGCGACCGTTCAAGGGTTTTGCCGATGAGGTCTTTTATTCGGCGGCGCCGATTGCGTGCGGCCCCTACGCGGCGCGGGTGCGGCTGGTGCCCGTTCATTCGAAGGTGGATGCGAAGCCGCAAGCCAGCAGCGACAAGTCAGTTGACTGGGGGCGCGCGTTTGCAGCGCGATTGAAGCTGTCAGATTTGCAATTCGAATTGCAACTGCAGTTCTTTGTGGATGAAGCCCTCACGCCGATTGAGGACGCCTCGGTCGATTGGCCCGAGACCGTGGCCCCTTATGTGACGGTGGCGCGACTGACCATCCCGGTTCAAGACGCAGAATCGGCCCCGGGGCGCTCGTTGGCAGAGCGGATTGAGGCCGCTGCGATCGACCCCTGGGTGGCCTTGATGGAGCACCGGCCCCTTGGCGAGGTCATGCGGGCGCGCAAGGTGGTGTACTACCGAAGTCAGCTGGGCCGGCTGACGGCCCCTTCAGAGCCGGTCAGCCTCGCTGGATGACCTCTTGCTTGAGCAGGTGTTCGGGGCCGTGGCCCTGGCCGCCGCTGGCAAACAGCTTGATGTTTTCTTTCTCGAAGAAGCGCAGGGTGACCGAGCGGGCATGGGCATCCTGAACCGCTTCGCGGGCGGCGGCTTCGACACGCGCCATGTCGGCCGGCGAGGTCACTTCATACAGATCGACCCGAGGCTTGCGGAAGGCGCCAGGGTGGGCAAAGTAAATCTGACCGTGGCCCTCTTTTTCGACCTCTGCGCGATCAGGGAAGTGTCCGTACTGCTGAGAAATCTCGTGCCCCACTCGATCCGCAATGGCGGCGTCATCAAACGAGGGGATGTGTGCCACCAGCCAGAGGAGGCGGCTGAGCAGGGTGGCTCCGACGAGAGAAACCACCAGAATCATGCGTTTGGATTTTGTGCTGTTCATCGTCGGACTCCGGTTCAGGCAGAGGTTTTGGGGGCGGGTTTGTTGCGCTGCGGATGAGCCCCGCGCCGATCTGAGTTGTGGGGGCGACCGGCGCCAGGGCGCCCCTTGTCGGCGCGGTGATCCCGGCGATCTGGGTGGCGCTTGGGCGCCAGCAATTCGGGATGGTCGATGCGATCCTGACGGGCTTGGGCCAGCAAAGCGTCCAGCGCATCCGGGGCGATGCCCTTGAGGGCGCAGAAATTGGCCGGGGTCAAGGTGGTGCGTTCGAAATCGCGCAGCACCCCAGCCCGATCCCGGATGGCTTGTTCTTCCTGGGCGCGTTGCTCATTCTTGAGCGTGCGTCGGCGGGTCAGTTCATCGGAGGCAGCCTGGCGGTGTTCGTCCGTCAATTCGCCGGCAGGTTGCCCGTCCAGGTCGAAGCGGTGGGTGGCCTTGGTCAAGCCGATCAGGTAGGCGTAGCTTCCGGTGTGACGGCGCAGAAAGGCGGACAGCACGGGTTTGGTGAACACGCCAGGAGCGCGCTCTTGGATATCGGCCTGAATGCGGAGTTTCAGAGGCAGGGGCTTGTCCTGTCCGAACAGGGCCGGAAAAAGCTCTTTGAGCTTGGTGCCGCATTCGGCGGGGGTCATTTGGCCCGCCTTGGGGCTTTGTTCTGGAGTGTCAGACATGCGTCGCGCTGGTAACCGGGAAAACCGACAGTGTGCCTGAAACTGAAGGCGGGATTGACACACTGGGGTCTGGCCCGTAACTTGCTGCACATCTGCAGGCTTTGAACCAAGCGGTTTGTCTGGAGATCCGTGTGTCGATTCACGTTGCGCTCAATCACGTCACTCATTATTCGTACGACCGGCTCGTGAGCTTGTCGCCGCAGGTGGTTCGCTTGCGTCCGGCGCCGCACTGCCGAACCCGGATCCTGTCGTACTCGATGAGGATCGAGCCGGCACTGCACTTCATCAACTGGCAGCAAGATCCTTTCTCGAACCACCTGGCGCGACTGGTGTTTCCAGAGAAAACACGGGAGTTCAAGGTCACGGTCGATCTGGTCGCCGAGATGGCGGTCTACAACCCGTTTGACTTCTTCCTCGAACCGCATGCCGAGCACTACCCCTTTGCCTACGACGAGGCCACGGCGCGTGACCTGGCTCCCTACCTGGTCAAGGCCGACCTGACGCCCTCGTTCCAAGCGTTCGTCGACAGCATTGATCGATCTGAAGTGCGGACGATTGACTTTCTGGTGAACCTCAACCAACGCCTGCAGCGCGACATCCGCTACACGATCCGGATGGAACCCGGTGTGCAGACACCGGAGGAAACCTTGACTTTGAAGTCAGGGTCATGTCGGGACACCGGCTGGCTGATGGTGCAAGCCTTGCGTCACTTGGGCCTGGCTGCCCGGTTTGTGTCGGGCTACCTGATCCAGTTGAAAGCCGACGTTGCGGCGCTGGATGGCCCGTCTGGCACGGAGGTGGATTTCACTGACCTGCACGCGTGGTGTGAGGTGTATTTGCCCGGCGCCGGTTGGATCGGGCTGGATCCCACCTCAGGACTGCTGGCTGGAGAAGGGCATATCCCGGTGGCGTGCACGCCCGAGCCCACCACTGCCGCTCCGGTGTCGGGCGCGGTGGATGAATCGGAGGTGCAGTTCCACCACGACATGTCGATCTCGCGGATTTACGAGTCGCCTCGGGTCACCAAGCCCTATACCGACGAGCAATGGCAGGCGATTGATCGACTGGGGCGGGCGGTCGATGAACAGTTGAAGCAGCAGGATGTGCGGCTGACGATGGGCGGCGAGCCCACCTTTGTGTCCGTCGATGACCGCGATGGGGCCGAGTGGAACACCGATGCCCTGGGCCCGACCAAGCGGGGCTTGGCCACGACTTTGGTCCATAAGCTGCGCGAGCGCTATGGGCAAGGCGGCTTCCTGCATTTCGGCCAAGGCAAGTGGTACCCAGGGGAGCAGTTGCCGCGCTGGGCCTTGTCGATCTTCTGGCGCACCGATGGCCAAGCGTGCTGGCACGATCCCAGCCTGTTTGCGGACGAGCGCCATGGTGTTCGCTACACCAGTGCCGATGCACGCTTGTTCATCGACACCCTGGCGACCAAACTGGGGTTGGGCACGGATCACATCCAGACCGGGTATGAGGACACGTGGTACTACCTGTGGCGCGAACGCCGTCTACCCGTGAACGTGGATCCCTTGGATGCGCGCCTCGACGATGAGCTCGAACGCGTCAGGCTGCGCCGCGTGTTCGATCAAGGACTGAGTCATGAGGTGGGATACGCCTTGCCTCTCAAGCGGGATTGGCCCGTGGGTCTGGCCGGTCCTCAGTGGATCACGGGGCCATGGTTCTTTCGGGACGAGCGCATGTATCTCATGCCGGGTGATTCTCCGATGGGCTATCGACTGCCGCTGGATTCGCTGCCTTGGGTGAACCCGCAGCAGTATCCCTATCAGCATGCGCCCGATCCCTTTGCGCCGCAGGCGGCCCTGCCCGAAGCGAGTGCGTTGAAAGCGCAGTATGGGCTTCATCAGATCGGAGCCGGCTTGGCGCAAGGCGGGGCGGTTGGCATCCAGGGCCAGGCCGTGACGGGTCTGGGCGGCGCTGGACAGAATGGCGAATGGGGCAACCTGGGCGCCAACCCGAAAGCGGGGGCAGCCGGAATGGCCTCTGGGGTCGCAACAGACGCCCGTAAGCAACCCAGTCGGTTCGAGTCTGCCTACTGGGTCACGCGCACGGCTTTGTGTGTGGAGGTTCGCAATCCAGATCGGGCCAGTGGCCCGAAGGTCGAAATGCGAGGCGACGGTGGCGGCGTGATGTATGTGTTCATGCCTCCCTTGTCGAGCTTGGATGACTACCTTGACTTGTTGGCTGCGGTAGAGGCGACCGCCACCGATCTGGGGGTGCAGATCGTGCTGGAAGGGTATCCGCCGCCGCGTGATCCACGCTTGACCGTGTTGCAGGTGACGCCGGATCCCGGTGTCATCGAGGTCAACATTCATCCAGCTCGGCATTGGCCTCAGTTGGTGGATCACACTGAATTTTTGTATCAGGCAGCGCATGAAACGCGCTTGTCGACCGAGAAGTTCATGATCGATGGACGGCACACCGGCACGGGTGGGGGCAACCATTTCGTCCTGGGTGGTGCCACCCCGTCCGACAGCCCTTTTTTGCGCAAGCCCCAATTGCTGTCGAGCCTGATCACTTTCTGGCACAACCACCCGTCCTTGTCCTACCTGTTTTCAGGCTTGTTCATCGGGCCAACCAGTCAGGCACCCCGGGTGGACGAGGCGCGAACAGATCAAGTCTATGAAGTCGAGATCGGTTTGGCTGAAATCGAACGGCAAGAAGCGATCTGGGGCCAGTGTCCGCCCTGGATGATTGACCGTGCGCTGAGAAACCTGCTGATTGATGCCACGGGCAATACGCACCGAAGCGAGTTCTGCATTGACAAGCTGTATTCACCCGATGGCCCCACTGGGCGTTTGGGCTTGCTGGAGCTCAGGGCGTTCGAGATGCCGCCTCATGCCCATATGAGCCTGGTGCAGCAGTTGCTGCTGCGTGCACTGGTGGCATGGTTCTGGCGCGAGCCATACCGAGGGCACGGCGCCCAACGCCTGACGCGCTGGGGGACTGGGCTGCATGATCGATTCATGTTGCCGGCCTTTGTCGAACAGGACTTTGCCGATGTGTTGACTGAGTTGCGGCAGGCTGGGTTTGATTTCGACCCCCAATGGTTCGCCCCCCATTTCGAGTTCCGCTTTCCCTACGTGGGCGAGATTGCCGTACATGGCATGCGCCTGACCTTGAGAGGCGCGCTGGAACCCTGGCATGTGATGGGCGAGGAGGGGGCCGCTGGCGGAACGGTTCGGTATGTCGACTCGTCGCTCGAGCGCATGGAGTTGCGGGTCACCGGATTCAACGGCAATCGGCATGTGATCACGGTCAACGGCCATATCCTGCCGTTGCACCCCACGGGTCGCGTGGGCGAATACGTGGCGGGCGTGCGCTACCGCGCATGGCAGCCCCCCTCTTGCCTGCACCCCACGATCGGCCCGGATGCCCCGCTGACCTTTGACGTGGTGGATTCGTGGCTGAAGCGATCGATCGGGGGGTGTCAATATCACGTGGCTCATCCGGGGGGGCGCAACTACGACACCTTCCCGGTGAACGCTTACGAGGCAGAAAGCCGCCGCTTGGCCCGATTCTTCCGCATGGGGCACACCCCGGGCGCGATGAGCCTGAAGCCGCTGCCGCCCGGGATCGAGCATCCCCTGACACTTGATTTGCGAGCCCTCAAGAACGCGTGAGCTGCCGCAGCGCCTGCTGTACCGCGGACAGGGTTTCGTCCCATTGGCCCCATTGGCGCTGGCGAAACAGGTGTGCGCTCGGGTACCAGGGCGTGTCGGGGCGATCCATCAACCAGCGCCAATCAGGCACCTGAGGCAACAGGATCCAGGTCGGGCGGCCCATCCCGGCGGCCAAATGGGCCACGGAGGTGTCGACCGTCACGACCACATCCATCAGGGCCACCAAGGCGGCTGTGTCTTCGAAGCTCTGGATGGTGGGTCTGGCGATGTGAGGTTGAGACGCCAGGAGGCGAGCGTCCTCTTCGCGCAGGTCCTTTTGCAGGCAGACGTAGTCGAGGCCGGTTGGAAGCGCTGACAACACCGTGCTCAAGGGCATGGAGCGCCAACGATCATTGCTGTGTGCCGCATTACCAGACCAGACCAAGCCGACCCGAGGGGCAGTTTGCGGCCCCAACTGCTGCCGCCAGCGCTGGACATGGGCTTCGTTTGCAGTGAGGTAGGGGGCCGAAGTGGCCAGACGATCAGGTCGTTCACCCAGCGCCATCGGCAAGCTCATCAAGGGGCAATGCAAATCAAAGGGGGGCAGCGGTGATGAGCCGGCGGCCAGCACTGTGACTTCGGGGTGGAGCCGTTCCAACAAACGGGTCAGGGGAGCTTGAACCTCAAGCAGGACACGAGCGCCAGCGGCCGCAAGCAGGGGAGCGTATCGACAGAATTGCAAGGTGTCGCCCAGGCCCTGCTCTGCGTGCAGCAAGATCGTTTTGCCGGCCAACTCTTCGCCTCGCCATTGGGCTTGGCTGAAGGTTCGGGCGGGCGAGGCGAACGAGGCCTTTTTCCAGCGCCACTCCAGTTGTGGCAGGCCCAAGGCCCATTCGCCATCCAGCAAGGCGGCCCAGCCCAATGCCCACTGCGCCTCTGGGTTATCCGGTTGCAGTGCGCAGACTCGGGCAAACGATTCGCGGGCGGCTGCCAAGCGGCCCAGATCCAGGCAGGCGTTGCCGTGGTTCATCCAGGCTTGCGGCTGCGTGGGGGCCAGCAGAGTGGCTCGTTCGCACAACGGCAAGGCTTCTGCAGCGCGGCCTGCATCACGCAGCATGCCGCCGAGGTTGACCAGCACCGGGATCTGGTCGGGCTGGATCTGCAATGAGCGCTGATAGCTTGCCATCGCCTGCTCCATTTGCCCCGATTTTTGCAATGCCAGCCCTTGTCCCGCCCAAGCAGATGCCTGCCCAGGGTCTTGGGACAAGATGAATTGGTAGTCCTCCAACGCCTGGGCATGTCGAGCCTGATCCAGCAAGGCATGAGCCCGGGCCAGTCGGGCTTCCAGGTTGTCGGGCTGGCTCTGGATCACGGTGTTGAGGTTGTTCATCAACTGGCCGGGGCGCTCAATGGCCTGAATGGCCGCTTGCCGGCCCTTGACGGCCTGCTCGTTACCAGGCTCCAACGCCAAGGCTTGGTCAAAATGCTTCAGCGCCTGTTTGGGGTCATTGATCCCCATGCAGGCCAGAGCCATGTTCAGTTGCGCGGTGCCGAAGGTGGGATCCACTTGCAGCGCTTGCGCAATCCACTCTACGCTGCGGGTGAAATCACGGGCTTGCATCGCGATCACCCCGAGCATGTGCAGGGCATCAAACTGCTGCGGATCGAGTTTCAGTACGTCATGGAAACTGTGTTGTGCCCGATCCAGTTGGCCTGAATCCAGTTCGTTGAACGCCTGATCGAGGAGGGCGTCGATGGCATCCGGGGCAACGTGGGAAGGCTGTGCAGACATGATCGAGGTCAAATGAAGTAACAAATGCGAGCGGGTATCGACTATCTCCGTAGATGACACGGTCAACACTCGGGTTTGCCCGCAAGGCTGACGGCTGTGCACCCGTCTTCGCTCAGGTTAAATTGAACCATGTCCGATCAGCTCACCCTGAATTACCTCGAGTGTTTCCAGCGATCCCCGTCTGCGCAGGCCATCCTGGATCGCAGTGGTCACATCGTTGACATCAATGTGCGCGCCTGCCAAGCGCTGGGCCGTGAACGCGAAGCCTTGATTGGGCAACGCCTGATTGAGTTGATTTTCGATGAAGACCGCGAAACGGTGCGGCAGACGATCGCCAACAGCGTGCGGGATCAAACTGCGTTCGAAGTCGAGTGCCGAGTGGATGCTCCTGGCTTGGGCATGCGCTGGTTTGCCGTGCAGTCGGCCCCCAGCTCCAATGGCGGGTCAGGAGAGATCTGGTATGTCGTGTTCGCAGACATCACCGAGCGCAAGAAGCACGACGCCTGGCTGACGCAGCGCAATGCCTTATTGACCGCTTTGTCGCACAACCTGCCCGGCATGATTTACGTCTTCCGGCCGGGGCCAGACAAAGGGGGGCGCCTGGAGTTCGTGAGCGAGGGCGTGCGCGATGTGTTTGGCGCCTCGCCCGAAGAGGCCATGGCTTCAGCCTGGGCCGTTTACAAGCATGTGGTGCCCGAAGACCTGAGCAAGTTCTTCCAGCAGCGAGACGATGCGATTGAACGCTCGTCGCGCCTGCACAGCGAGTTCAGGGTGCGCAGCCCCAACGGCGAGATCCGCTGGTGCTCCGCCGACTCAGTCGCCGGCATGGACCTCGATGGCAACGAGGTGCGTTGTGGCTATGTGTCCGACATCACCGAGCACAAGCTGTACCAAGAGGCCCGGATGGCTGCCGAAACGGCAGAGCGTGCTTCGCGAGCCAAGTCAGAATTCCTGTCGCGCATGAGCCATGAATTGCGAACCCCGCTGAACGCGGTCATCGGCTTTGCGCAATTGCTGCGCATTGATACCCAGCCTCGGCTGAGCGACGGGCAGTTGCGCAAGGTCGAGTTGATTGAACGATCGGGCAGCCACCTGCTGGCTGTGATCAGCGATGTGCTCGACCTGTCCCGGATTGAGGCGGGAGACATGCCGGTATCCATCGAATCTGTGCATGTCGATTCGATGGTGGTGGATGTGTTCGCCATGGTGGCCGAATCGGCTCAGGCTTCGGGGGTGGAGTTGGCTGCGCCGTTGATTGAGCTGGATGTACCGGTTCGGGCCGATCGAGTGCGTTTGCGGCAGGTGCTGGTGAATCTGGTCAGCAATGCGGTGAAATACAACCGACCTGAAGGCATCGTCAGGGTCCGCGCCTGGCGGGATGGTGCGTCTGCTTCGATGCAGGTGTCGGATACGGGCATGGGCTTGACTCCAGAACAAGTCGAGCATCTGTTCGAGCCCTTCAACCGACTGGGAGCCGAGCAGAAAGGCATCGACGGAACCGGCATCGGCCTGGTCATCGTCAAACGTCTGGTCGAACTGATGGGGGGGACGCTGTCGGTCAACAGTCAGTACCTGATCGGCACCACGTTCACCGTGGTTTTGCCTTTGGCCGACGAAGACGTTCCGTCCGACCACGGCATGCTGATGGACTTGCCTCAGTCCAGCGGCGAAGCCACCGTGCTGTACGTGGAGGACAACGACGTCAACGTCTTGTTGGTGCGCCAGATCATGTCCTTGCGGCCTGCCTGGAAGCTGATGGTGGCCAATAGCGGCTCACAGGCGCTGGAGATGGTCAAGCAGCAGCGCCCTGATTTATTGTTACTGGATATGCACTTGGGCGATATGACGGGGTTCGAATTGGTTGATTTGTTAGATGCCGACCCTGCCACCCGGGGCATCCCGAAGGTTGCCCTGTCTGCCGACGCCATGCCTGATCGCGTGCACGCGGCGCGCCAACGGGGCTTTGCGGCCTATATCACCAAACCGCTGAACGTCGCGAAATTGTTGCAGTGCCTCGAAGAACAATTGGCGAAGGTCTGAGGCTTGCTTGCATCACAATGTTTGAGTGATGTCTGAACCCATGTCTTCTCCTTTGCCCTTATTTGATGATCCCACGGCTTCCTCGTCGTCGGCCACGGACCTGCTATTGCGTGCTCGCCCGATTGAAGGCGGGCACTACGACGAGTTGCGTCAGGTCGATGGCAGCTTGCGACCAGTCTGGCAAAGCTTTGTGGATCATCTGGGGGCGCCCATCGACGACCTCAGCCGTCGGCAAGCCGCGCTGGCCCAGCAAATCCAGGAAGATGGCATCACCTACAACGTTTACAGTGCACCAGGTGGGGCGAGCCGCCCCTGGTCGCTCGAAGCCCTGCCGCTGATCCTGTCGGCTCAGGAGTGGCGAGGACTGGAACAGGGCGTGGCCCAGCGCGCCCGCTTGCTCAACCAGATGCTGGTCGATCTCTACGGCCCACAGACCCTGCTGAAGCAGGCCCTGTTGCCGCCCGCGCTGGTGCTTGGGCATCCAGGCTATTTGCGGGGGCTGCAGGGGGTGCAGCCAGTGGGGCAGGTCTATCTTCATGTGCTGGCGCTGGATCTGGCCCGAGGGCCTGACGGCACCTGGTGGGTGGTGACGCAACGCACGCAGGCACCGTCGGGGCTGGGGTACGTGATGCAAAACCGCCTGCTGGTATCGAGGTTGTTTCCCGACACCTACCGGGCGATGAACGTGCAACACCTGGCCAGCGGGTATCGACGGCTGGTCGACAGCCTGTCCGAGTTGGCGTTGTCTTGCTCCGGCGGGCAGCCTCCTCGGTTGGCCTTGCTGACGCCCGGGCCTTACAACGAAACCTATTTTGAACACGCCTATTTGGCGCGCTACCTGGGCTTGCCGCTGGTGGAAGGGGGCGATCTGGTCGTGCGCGATGACAGTTTGTTCCTCAAGACGGTGCAAGGGCTAGAGCCTATTCACGGCTTGTTGCGCCGCTTGGATGACGACTTTTGTGATCCGCTTGAGTTGCGACCAGATTCAACCTTGGGCATCCCGGGTCTGATGCAAGCGGTTCGTGCCGGGCGGGTGGTGCTGGCCAATGCCTTGGGCACAGGCTTTCTGCAGTCGCCAGCGATTCACGGCTTCTTGCCGGGCTTGTCTGAGCATGTGCTGGGCGAGCCGCTGGCCTTGTCTTCGGTACCCACCTGGTGGTGTGGTGAAGCCTTGGCCTGGCAGGCGGTTCAACCCCATCTGCACGAGCACGTCATTCGGCACACGTACCCACGGGGCGGCAAAGAGGTGGTTTTGGCCAATCAGCTGTCGCCGCAGGCTATGCAAGACTGGCGCGCCTGCATCGAGCAAGATCCGGCCGCCTATACAGTGCAGCATTTCGTGCCGTATGCGCAAGCGCCAGTGTGGGCCGAGGGCCAAGTCCACATGCGGTCGGCAGCCCTGCGGGTGTATGCCCTGGCCGACGGACAAGGCGGCTGGCATGTGCTGCCCGGCGGCATGGCTCGGATCGCCTCACGCGGGGCAGGCCCGGTGTCGATGCAACAGGGCGGCAGTTCTCTGGACACCTGGGTGCTGACCGATGGGCATGTTGACACGTTCTCGATGTTGCCCACGTCGGTCAAACTGGATGAGCTGCTGCAACGGCAGCGGCCGGTCGCCAGCCGTACCGCCGAGAATTTGTTCTGGATGGGGCGCTACACCGAGCGATGTGAGCAACAACTGCGCTTGGTGCAGACGCTCAAAGACCTGCCATGGGGCGAAGACAAGCCCCACGATTCCTTGTTGAACGCATTGTCAGATCTGGCCACCCAGCACGGACTGGTGCCAGCAGGGGCCCCAAGCCTGGCGCAAGCCCCTCGCGTGTTCGAGCGCGCTTTGCTGGATGCGCTGGGGGATGACCAAGCTTCGCAGGGGGCTTACAGCTTGGCTTTCAATCTGGCCGCGCTGGAGCGCTCGGCCCAGGCTTTGCGCGAGCGCTTGTCGCCCGAGCACGCCCGCCTTTTGCGGTCCATGGGGGCGGGCTTCCGCTCACCTCTGACAGAACCGGCCGCGCTGCAGTCGGCCCTGGATCATTTGGGCGTGCAACTGACAGCGGTGACCGGCGCGCAGATGGATCACATGACGCGAGACCCTGGCTGGCGCTTGCTCACGGTGGGGCGTTTGATCGAGCGCCTGGTCGGGCATGCCATGGCTTTGCAGTCCTTCTGGCAACACCACGCTTTGCTGCATGCTGATGGCTTTGATCGTCTGCTGGAGTTGTTTGACAGCACCATCACGTTCAGGGCTCGATTCCAGCGGCGGCTGGAGGTACCGGCCCTGCTGGCCCTGCTCGTGATGGATGAAAGCAACCCTCGCTCCTTGGCGTGTGTGCTGCGGCGCTTGAGGACGGAGCTTGGCAAATTGCCTGCTGGAACGGGCGACGCCTGGGATGGCGTGGCGATGCTGCCGGCCGAAGGCGTGGGGGTGGCTTTGACAGACCTGTGTGATCCGGCAACGGGCGTCGCCCGGACCTTGGCGATGCTGCAGTCGCTGATTGACCTCGGGTGGCGACTGTCAGACGAGGTGGGGCGCCGCTACTTCGCGCACGCCGAGCCCACCGACTTGATGGTGAGCGCATGAGCGATCGCAAGCCCTCCGAGTGGTCCTTGCTCAGCGTCGAGCACGAAACCTTGTATCAATACGCTCACCCGGTCGATCAGGCGCATCACTTGGCTTGTTTACGCCCTCTGCATGATGCGGCGCAGGCCGTGCGTCACTTCGACTTGACGGTCCAGCCAGCGCCGCTGCAGATCCACCACCGGCTGGATGCGCATGGCAACAGCCGGGCCTATTTTTCGCTGCATTCGGCGCACCGCGAATTGCGGGTCACCGCGCACAGCGAAGTGTGGGTGGCAGATCGCTACCGAGGGCTGGATCCATCGCAAGGGGCCACCTGCGATGAGGTTCGCGACGCACTGGTTTATCGCGCTCATGTCCCGTACCAGCCTGCAGGCGAGTTTGTGTATCCCTCTCCTTATGTGCCCAAACTCGAACCGCTGATCGAGTACGCCGCGCCGTCCTTGCAAGGCAAACGGCCACTGGCTGAAGCTGTCATCGAGTTGATGCAGCGCATTCATGCCGACTTCGAATATGCGCCCGCATCGACTGACATCTCTACCCCGGTGCTGGACGTGTTCATCGAAAAGAAGGGTGTCTGTCAGGATTTCGCACACCTGATGCTGGCCTGCTTGCGCGCCAGCGGCCTGGCTGCGCGCTACGTCAGTGGCTACTTGTTGACACGGCCACCGGAGGGTCAGGCACCGATGGTGGGGGCAGATGCCTCACACGCTTGGGTCAGCGTCTGGGTGCCGGGCCTTGGGCAGGAGTTGGCAGGAGATTGGCTGGACCTGGACCCCACCAATGCCTGCGTGCCGTCGACACAGCATGTTCGGGTGGCGCAAGGCCGCGATTTTGGCGACGTGACGCCGCTGCGTGGCGTGATACGCGGGGGCGGTGAGCACACCCTTGTAGTGCGTGTTACGACGCGCCAACTCGAATCATCGCGCATCACACAAGCTTGATGCACCACAATGGGGTGCTGACGCCCCTTGTTGCGACACCAGATCGGCGGCAGGGTGAAGGTGCCCAAAAAGCGTGCTTGACCCTGTTGTCGGTATGGAGCTGGCACAGTCCATGCATAACAAGGGTTGACCGCGTTTACTGAGGAACCCCGGAGGGGGCAAAGTCAATGAAATACTTTGACGAAATGCATGTGAGCAGCGCCCAGGTGCGTGATCACTATCGCGGCTACGACCGCTGGCTGTCGCGCCAACCGCGTGAGCTGATGGCCTCTCGCCGCGAAGAGGCCGAAATGATCTTCCGCCGGGTCGGGATCACCTTCGCTGTGTACGGCGACAAGGACGAAGACGGTGCCGGCACTGAGCGCCTGATTCCCTTCGATCTCATCCCCCGCATCATCCCCAGCCAGGAATGGAAGGAAATGGAAAAGGGCTTGCGCCAGCGCGTCACCGCCTTGAACCGATTTCTGGATGACATCTATCACGACCAGGAGATTCTCAAGGCGGGCGTCGTACCAGCCGAGCCGGTCTTGAACAACGCCCAGTTCCGCAAGGAGATGGTGGGTTTGAATGTGCCAGGGGGCATTTACTCGATCATCGCGGGCATCGATATTGTGCGGGCCTGTAACCCCGATGGTTCTGGCACTTACTACGTGCTGGAGGACAACTTGCGCGTACCCAGTGGCGTCAGCTACATGCTGGAAAACCGCAAGATGATGATGCGCCTGTTTCCTGAACTGTTTGCCGAGCATCGCATCGCGCCCGTTGCCCACTATCCAGATCTTTTGCTGGACACCTTGCGTGCCATGGCGCCCAACGGGATCAATGAACCCACGGCGGTGGTGTTGACCCCCGGCATGTACAACTCGGCCTATTTTGAGCACGCCTTTCTCGCGCAGCAGATGGGGATTGAGCTGGTGGAGGGCAAAGACTTGTTCGTCAAGGACGACTTTGTCTACATGCGCACCACGCGCGGCCCGCAGCGTGTGGATGTGATCTATCGGCGCCTGGATGATGATTTCATGGACCCCGAGGTGTTCCGAAAGGACTCATCCCTGGGCGTCGCCGGGTTGCTGCGCGCCTACCGGGCCGGCAACGTGACGCTGGCCAACGCTTTTGGTACCGGGATTGCCGATGACAAATCGATCTACCCCTATGTGCCGAAGATGATCGAGTTCTACCTGGGCGAAAAGCCGATCCTGCAGAACGTTCCGACCTACATCTGTCGAGACAAGGACGATCTTCAGTACACGCTGGATCACCTCAAGGATCTGGTGGTCAAGGAGGTTCATGGAGCAGGGGGTTACGGCATGCTGGTCGGCCCGGCTTCCACTCAGGCCGAAATCGAAGCGTTCCGCCAAGCCCTGCTTGCCAACCCAAGCAACTACATCGCTCAGCCCACCTTGTCCTTGTCGACCTGCCCCACCTTTGTCGAATCCGGCATTGCCCCGCGGCACATCGACCTGCGGCCATTTGTGTTGTCCGGCAAGACGGTTCAGATGGTGCCTGGTGGCTTGACCCGAGTGGCCTTGAAAGAAGGTTCGCTGGTGGTCAACAGTTCGCAAGGCGGTGGGACCAAAGACACCTGGGTTTTAGAGGGTTGAAGTATGTTGTCACGCACCGCAGACCACCTGTTCTGGATGGCTCGCTACATGGAGCGAGCCGAAAACACCGCACGCCTATTGGACGTGAACTATCAGACCTCGTTGTTGCCGCAATCGGCCGAGGCCGTTGCGCAAGCCTGGCAAGGCCTGCTCAGCATCAGCGAGTTGACCACCGATTACTTCAAGCTGCATCAAGAGGTGGTGGCCAAGGATGTCATTGACTTCATGGTGTCCGAGGCACGCAACCCATCCAGCATCTTGAGTTGCCTGCGTGCCGCGCGTGAGAACGCCCGCGCGGTGCGCGGAGCCCTTACGACTGAAGTGTGGGAAACGATGAACCAGACTTGGCTGGAGTTCAACCGACTCATCAAGGATGGTGCGCTGGCCCGAGATCCTGCCGAGTTGTTCGAGTGGGTGAAGTTTCGCTCTCACCTGTCGCGTGGGGTGACCCTGGGCACGATGTTGCAAGACGAGGCCTTTCACTTCCAGCGAATTGGCACCTTTCTCGAACGAGCCGACAACACCGCGCGTTTGCTGGATGTGAAGTTCCATGCCCGCAACACCGAGTTCTTCGGGTCGGGGCTGGACAACGAGACCAAAGAGGTCGATTTTTATCACTGGTCCGCGGTGCTGCGCAGTGTGTCGGGCTTCGAGGTCTATCGCAAGGTTTACCGCAATGTCATCCGGCCCGAGAAAGTGGCTGAGTTGCTGATCTTGCGGCCCGATATGCCGCGCTCTCTGCTGGCCTGCATGAACGAAGTGGTGTCCAACCTGCAATCGGTGGCGCACGATCACAGCGATGAAACCTTACGTCGTGCGGGCCGGCTTCGGGCCGACCTGCAATATGGGCGGATTGAAGAAATCATGGCCACCGGTCTGCACGCCTACCTGACGCAATTTCTGGACCGCGTCAGCGATCTGGGCTACGGGATCAGTCGAGACTTTTTGATGCCGGCTTGAAGGGTTCACTCATAGCCCTGCGGGAAGGGCTTGAGTGAACGGTAAAACGCCAGATCGTGATTGGGCCAGATCCATGCCTCGGTCTCTCTGGCGATGGCCTTGAGTTTGCGAATGCTGGCCAAGGCTTCGTCCTCGCGCTCCTGCCACAGCGTGCCGGGGGCGATTTCTTCGTCCAGGTTTTCTTGCAGATCGGCCGCATCGCCCGCCAGGATGATGGGTGACCCTTGAGACCGTTCGATCCACAGCGACATGTGCCCAGCGGTGTGCCCCGGCGTGTTGATGGCGCGCACACCGGGCACCACGTCGTACTCGGCATGCTGCAAGCGCATCGTGATCGGTGCACCTTGTTCGTCGAGCAAATCATCGGCAAACACCACAGCGTCCTCGCCGCGGCTCGCCACTTGCCACTCATCATGGTGCACGTGGATTTCTGCCCCACAACCGCAGCGCTTCAACTCTTTGAGCCCTCCAGCGTGGTCGAAGTGAAGGTGCCCGATGAAGATGACATCGACGTCAGCCGGGGTCAGTCCGAGCCTGCTCAAGTGGTGAGGGATTCGGTGCTCTTCGCGCATATCCGGCGCACCGAATTCGGAGCCAGGCGGGTAGTAGACAGAGCGCAAAGCCGGATCATGAATCTTCGCGTAATCGCATCCCACGTCATACAGGATACGGCCCTGTTTGGTTTCGATGAGGTAAGCCAGTATGGGAGCCTCGATCATCTGTCCGTGGTGACGGCGATAGGTCGAGATCGATTTGTCATAACGATGCATGGCCGTCAGCAAGGGCCACACCTTGAGCACCTGGGTCATGCCATCACCTCCGCTTGCAACAGCATCTGGACGACGCGGTCTGTGGTGAACACTTGCCCCATGATGCCGCCTTCGACCTCGATCATGGCCATGGCGGACTCTTGCAGCTCGGGTAGGCTGGCGGCACAGGCATCTCGCACCGTGATGCAGCGATAGCCCAGATCCACCGCGGCTCGCAAGGTCGAGTGAACACACACCTCCGTGGTGACGCCACAAATGATCAGGGTGTCAATCAAGCGGTCTTGCAGCCATTCGTGCAGGGGGGTTGCGTGAAATGCGCTGTAACCTGGCTTGTCGATCACCCACTCGCCACTGGTCGGAGCAAGCAGAGGCACAAAATCATGCCCTGCTTCGCCTCGGATCAGGAGCCTGCCCAAGGGGCCCTGGCTGCCGATCGGTGCCCCCGCGTGGATGCTTCTGGCCAATTTCACCGGCGGACAATCAGAGAGGTCGGGAACGTGGCCTTCTCGGGTGTGCGCAACGATGATCTGGGCTTGTCTTGCTGCATCAAGCAGGCGACGGATCTGCCTTATGGGGGAGGCCAATCGCGCAACATCCAGGCCCGCTCGATGCGCGTAACCACCCGCTTCGCAAAAGTCGCGTTGCATGTCAATGACAATCAAGGCGGTGCCAGGCATGGTCACTTCTCTCAGACTGCCGTGAGGAAGGACACGCCCACTGCGCCCACAAAGCCGTCGGCTCGTCCTGCGGCAGAAGGTGGCAGCACACGCCCGTAGTCATCGGACAGGATCCGACGGACTCGGTTCGCGTGGAAGCTCTTGAGCAATTGAGGCACGGGGATCACCTGAGGATCCTGTTCCTCAAACAGCTGTCGATGCAGTCGTGGCAATTGATGCCAGGGGGCCGTAGGCCGTTCGTGATGGGCATTGTGGTAACCGAAGTTGAGCCACAACAGGTTGAGGATCGGGTGGTTCAACCCCACGACATTGCTGTAGGTGTTTTGTTGCTCGTAGCGGCGGTCACGCAGTTTGTCCTGCGGGATGGGTTCATTGCCTGAGAGCGGGTAAGCGTCGTAGGTGTGCTGAAAACAATCAGCA
>JAGWLR010000065.1 GCA_028864885.1 Burkholderiales bacterium
AAGCTTCCTTGCTGATTTCGTTATAGATGCGCTTGCCCAACTCTCCAGGGTAGGGCGGGAAATCCAGTCCTTCAGCTTCTTTGTTCAAGTATTTGCATTGAATGGTGCGTGCCATTTTGATGTTCCAGTAGTCGGTTTACTTCAGATTCTTCACGAGCACTTGGGAGCGGCGATCCCACTTGTAGCTGCGCTTGCGTGCCTCAGGCAGCCAGACCGGGTCGACTGGGGCAAAGCCCCGCTTGATGAACCAGTGCATGGTGCGGGTGGTCAGCACGAACAGGGTAGACAAGCCCATGGCACGTGCGCGCTGCTCGATGCGTTTGAGGATTCTCTCGCCATCGCCTTGACCTTGCACGGCAGGCGAAATTGTCAACGCGGCCATCTCAGCCGTCGAGGCTTCGGGGAAGGGGTAAAGCGCCGCGCAGCCGAAGATCACGCCATCGTGCTCGATCACGGTGTATTGCGCCACATCGCGCTCAATCTCGGTCCGGTCGCGCTTGATCAAGGTACCGTCTTTTTCGAACGGTTCGATGAGCTGCAGGATGCCGCCGACGTCATCCGGTGTCGCTTCACGCAGGCTTTCCAGCTTTTCATCGACGATCATGGTGCCCACGCCATCGTGCGTGAAGACCTCCATCAGCAAGGCGCCGTCCACCGCGAAGGGAATGATGTGAACCCGTTCGACTCCGCCCTCGCTGGCCTTGACTGCGTGCTGCAGGTAGAAGGCGGTGTCAGTGGGCTCAGTCGGGTTGGGTAAGGCTGCCAGCAGGCGTTTGGCTTCGGCCAGGGCCAGCTCCTGATCCACTTCGGCATCAGGGTCATTCTGGGCGGCTTCCAGTTCTTTGGCCTTGGCGGGGTCCTGCACGATGCTTTGCAAGATGCCCCGCACTTCGGTCACGAAGATCAGTTTGTCTGCCTGCAAGGCGATGGCCGCGCTGGTGGCCACGTCTTCCATGCTGAGGTTGAACGCCTCGCCGGTGTGCGAAAAGCCGAAGGGCGAGAGCATCACCATGGCCCCCGTGTCGATGGCCCGGCGAACCGCCACGGCATCGATCTTGCGGACCAGGCCGGTGTGCATGAAGTCAACCCCATCGACAATGCCCACTGGGCGAGCCGTGATGAAATTGCCGGAAATCACGCTGATCGACGCACCCGCCATGGGGGTGTTGGGCAGCCCCAGCGAGAACGCGGCTTCGATTTCATAGCGAAGCTGGCCGGCTGCCTCCTGGGCGCAGTCCAGCGCCACGGAGTCGGTGATGCGCATGCCGTGCGAGAACTTCGAGGTCTGCCCTTTGGCTCGGAGCTGCTCTTCTAGCTGCGGGCGGAAGCCGTGTGCCAGCACGATGCGGATCCCCATGGCCTGCATGAGAGCCAGATCCTGCACGAAATTTTCCAGCTTGCCGGCGGCAATCAATTCGCCCGACAGCCCGACGACGAAGGTCTTGCCACGGTGCGCGTGAATGTGGGGTGCCACCGAGCGAAACCAGGGCACAAAAGTATGGGGAAAGACCAGGTCCATGTCGGAGAGTTTTGCCTATACGTGTCAGGCCCGAAATGTCGGGCGTCAAGTCAGCATCCTAAATGTAAATGGCTGGGGGTTTTGTCGGGCATATTTCAGTGATTGAAATGTCTGCCTTGTGGCCTACTGGCGGCAGGTGTTTTGCTTCCAGAGACAAGAATCTAGACAAAAGGACATTCGCCGTGAATTTATCTGTCGGACCGGTCAAGGAAATCTTTCCTTACCTGCGAGTGAAGGGGGCCGCGGAGGCCATCGAGTTCTACAAAGCGGTTTTTGGCGCGGTCGAGGTGTTCCGGCTCACGGAATCCTCGGGTCGCATTGGCCACGTTCAGCTGCAATTGGGCAACACCGTTTTGCAAGTATCCGAGGAATACCCGGAGTACGGGCTTCTGGGTCCGCAAGATGGGCCATCTGGGTGCGCCTTCCACTTGCATGTTCACAATGTGGATGAGCTGGCCGCGATGGCGGTGGCGGCAGGGGCCACCATGCTGCGTCAGCCCAGCGACCAGTTTTATGGTGAACGTGCCTGCATGATTCGTGATCCCTTTGGACACGAATGGATCCTGGGACACGTGATTGAGCGTGTCACCCCCGACGAAATGCAAAGCCGCCTGACGGCTGTGACGACTTACTAGGTCATCGATTTAGGGGGGACGTGCCTGGGGAAAACCATGAGCACCCCCTGGGGACACCGCATCGCTAGCGGAAAATGGCCTTTTTGTCACTTGACGAGACGCCATGCCCTTCAAACGGTTCTTTGCTTCACTGGTTGGTAAAACAGAACGGTTGGCACAGGAGCAGCCTTCTGAAGAGATTGGTGAGCCAGTTATCGATCCACTCGCTCCTGCAGCAGGGGAAGCCATTGAGCCGCCTTCTCCACCTGCTACGCCAGCCCCCAATGTGCCCGGATTCAATCAGCCGGTCGTGATGGGGGCTGCGTCTGTGAAGTACAGCTTTCAAATAGGAGGGCTGGGAGGAGGGCTGGGACAAACGGGTCTTGGTAAGCCGCCGCTTGTGTCTGCGACGCCAGCCTCAACCCCGGTTGCACCTGTATCGTCAGCGCCTGTTCAGCCTTCTGCACCAGCCGGATCAGGGCAGTCTGTCGATGCACTCTTTCAGCAAGCGATCAATCTGCATCAGCAAGGGCAGTTGGTGCCTGCTAAGGGGGTTTACGAGCAAATCTTGGCTGTCAGGCCCGAACACGCGGACGCGTTGCAGATGCTTGGCTTGGTTGCTTATCAAATGGGGCAACCGAAGCAGGCAGCCTCTTTGATGAGCCAAGCCGTCGCGATTGATCCGCGTAATGCTGGGGCCCAATGTAATCTGGGGAATGTGCTCAAGGATCTCGGCCAGTTTGATCAGGCGCTCAATCACTACAACCTGGCGCTTGAAGCCAAGCCTGACATGGTTCAGGTCTACAGCAATAGAGGTATCGTGCTGCGCGAGCTCGGGCAGTTGAACGAATCGATTGCCAGTTTTGATCATGCGGTGGAGTTACACCCAGAATATGCAGAGGCGTACAGCAATCGAGCAACCACGTTGATTGAAATGGGACGTCTCGATGATGCTTTGTCAGACTGTGATCGTGCCATTGCAATCAGGCCAGTACTGGCAGAGGCCTACAGCACTCGATCGCGTGTGTGGGTCAAGCGCCAACAATATGACCGAGCCTTGTCCGATGGCACTCAAGTGATCCAACTTCGACCTCAATCGGCTGATGCCTTTATCAGCCGTGCCCAGATCCGAATTGCTTGCAAACAGTTCATTGAGGCACTTGAGGATTGCGAACAAGCTTTGTCCCTGAATCATCAATCAATTGACTTCTTGTGCGTCAAAGCACATACCTTGCTTGAGCTCAAGCGTGCCAATGAGGCCCTATCCGTTGTCAAGACAGTACTGTCCGTGCAACCTGAGCATGTTCAGGCTCAAATTCTCAATGCCCTTTCATTTAGGATGCTTCGCAGGTGGCCTGAGGCGTTGGACAGCTATGAGCGTTTGGCTCAGAGCTGTCCAGATGATGTCAAGGTTCATCTAGGACACGCCCAGGTTCTGCGTGAAATGAAAATGCACGAACAGGCAGTGGTTGCTTTTGATCGGGTGATTGCTCTTGATCCAGAATTCGCTGGAGTCAAAGGCTTCAGGCTTTATTCGGCCATGCATGTTTGTGACTGGCATCAATTCGACGAGCAAGTGGCGGAAATTGAGGCAATGATTCGTGCGATGAGGCCCGTTGCTCAGCCGTTTTCAATCCTTGCTGCAACGTCGTCCGCTGAAGTGCTGCAAATTGCAGCGAGGTTGCTGGTTCAGCGAGAGTATTCAGCTCCATCGTCCTTATCGCCTCTCCAACGCTACCCGCGGCACGACAAGATCCGGGTCGGATATTTTTCAGCTGACTTCCATAATCACGCCACGACCTATCTGATGGCTGAATTGTTGGAGTTGCATGACCGTGAGCATTTTGAATGGTTCGGTTTTTCCTTTGGGATATCGGTTCAGGATGAAATGCGGCAACGTGTTTCATCTGGTTTCGATCACTTTTATGACGTCAGTGACAAATCAGATGAGCAGATTGTTGAACTCGCACGCAGCCTCGAAATTGACATTGCCATTGATCTCAAAGGGTTTACTGCTGATAGCCGTACTCGAATTTTTGCGCTGCGTGCAGCCCCCATTCAGGTTAACTATTTGGGGTTCCCTGGGACGATGGGGGCAGGCTTCATCGACTACATCGTTGCCGATTCGGTGTTGATTCCTCCTGGCTCCGAGGTTTATTGCGACGAAAAGGTCGCATACCTACCGGGCAGTTACCAGTGCAATGACTCCAAGCGTGTGATTTCCGATCACCCCTTCACGCGCGCCGAAGTGGGCTTGCCAGACGGTGCGATGGTGTACTGCGCGTTCAACAATAACTTCAAAATCACACCCGCGGTCTTCGACACCTGGATGCGGATCTTGAAGCAAGTCGACCGAAGTGTTCTCTGGTTACTAGAGGACAATGAAGTGGCTCGCCGTAACCTGATCAAAGAGGCGGGGAAACGAGGCATAGAAGAATCGCGCCTGGTTTTCGCTCCACGGATGGACCTGCCGTTGCACTTGGCTCGGCATCGGATGGCCGACTTGTTCCTCGACAATTTGCCGTGCAACGCACACACCACAGCCAGCGATTCCTTGTGGGCCGGGCTTCCATTGTTGACATGTGCAGGTGAGGCATTTACTGGGCGGGTGGCTGCAAGCCTGTTGCAAGCTGTGGGCCTGCCTGATCTTGTTGTCTCTGATCTTGCTGAGTACGAGCGCTTGGCGGTCGAGTTAGGCCGCCAACCTGCCCAGTTGATGGCGATTCGAGAGCGACTCAAGCAAAATCTTCAGGGGTGTTCGCTATATGACACACGCACCTATGCACGCCATCTGGAATCAGCCTATCAGCGGATGTATGACAGAGAGCGAGCCGACCTCAAGCCTGATCACATTCGTATCCACTGAAAATTGGGGGGATTAGAGATAATCGCGCTCGCAGCAAATCCGAGCGCCATGTCCCACACTTTGCCCCCCATCACATTTCCTGAATCTCTGCCCGTCAGTGGCAAGCGCGAGGACATCGAAGCTGCGCTGCGCGACCACCAGGTGATCATCGTCTGTGGCGAAACGGGGTCAGGCAAGACCACTCAGCTGCCCAAGATCGCGTTGGCGATGGGGCGGGGTGGTTGGGGGCAGCCGCGCGACCCGAAAGCGCCTCGGCACCTTCGGCCTAAGTTGATCGGCCACACGCAGCCGCGCCGGATTGCGGCCTCCAGCGTGGCCAAGCGCATCGCTGAGGAACTCAACACCCCGTTGGGCGAGGTGGTTGGCTACAAGGTTCGGTTTCAGGATCGGCTGCAGCCGGGGGCCAGCGTCAAGCTGATGACCGACGGCATCTTGCTGGCCGAAACCCAGGGTGACCCGGATCTTCTGGCCTACGACACCCTGATCATCGACGAGGCGCACGAGCGTAGCCTCAACATCGATTTTCTGCTGGGTTATCTGCGTCAGTTGCTGCCGCGTCGCCCTGATCTGAAGGTGATCGTCACTTCGGCCACGATCGATGCCGATCGCTTTGCGCAACACTTTGCCGGGGCCAAGGGACCCGCCCCAGTGATCATGGTGTCGGGGCGGCTCTTCCCGGTGGAGCAGCGCTATCGCCCCTTTGAAGAAAGCCGCGACTATGGGCTCAACGAGGCCATCACCGACGCCGTGGACGAACTCTGGCGGGGAGGCCATGGCGACATCCTGGTCTTTCTGCCGGGCGAGCGTGAAATTCGCGAAGCTGCCGATCACCTGCGCAAGCACTTGGCGCAGGAACGAGCAGTGGCAGAGGTGCTGCCTCTGTTCGCGCGCCTGAGTCAGCAGGAGCAGGATCGCGTCTTTCAGACTGGTGGGCCCAAGCGGATCGTGTTGGCCACGAATGTGGCTGAAACGTCGCTGACGGTGCCGGGGATTCGTTATGTGGTTGATGCGGGGCAGGCCCGGGTCAAACGCTACAGCTTCCGCAACAAGGTGGAGCAGTTGCAGGTCGAGCCCATCAGTCAGGCCGCAGCCAACCAACGCGCAGGGCGCTGTGGTCGGGTGGCCAACGGCATCTGCATCCGCCTGTACGACGAAAAGGACTTCAACAGCCGTCCGCGATTCACCGATCCGGAAATCCTGCGTAGCTCTTTGGCGGGCGTGATCCTGCGGATGAAGTCGCTGCACCTGGGCTCGGTTGAAGATTTTCCCTTCATCGAACCCCCGTTGCGCAAAGCCATTGCCGATGGCTACCAGTTGCTCAACGAGCTCGGTGCGGTCGACGATAACAACGAGATCACGAAGCTGGGGATGGATCTGGCCCGTCTGCCACTCGATCCGCGGGTGGGGCGGATGATTCTGGAAGCCAAAGACCGCCAGGCCTTGGCCGAGGTGTTGGTGATCGCTGCCAGTTTGAGCGTGCAGGACGTGCGTGATCGGCCGATCGATCAGCAACAGCAAGCCGACCAGAAGCACAAACAGTTTGATGACGAGCGATCCGAGTTCATGGGAACGCTCAAGCTGTGGAAGTGGTTGGATGACTCTCGTGGTGGGCACGGCCATCAGGAGCCGGGGCAGCCGGAAAAGCACAAGCTCAGTCATCGCAAATACGAGGCCCTGCTTCGCGACAACTTCATCAACCCGCGCCGCGTGCGCGAGTGGAAGGACGTCTACACCCAGCTGCACACGGTGGTGGCCGAGCACAACTGGCGCTTGAATGGCAGCCCTGCGACGTACGAACAGATCCATCTGTCCTTGCTGTCAGGCTTGTTGGGCAATATCGGCTGCAAATCCGATGAGGACGAGTGGTATCTGGGCGCGCGTGGCATCAAGTTCTGGAAACACCCAGGCGCCAATCTCAGCAAGAAGCCTGGGCGTTGGATCCTGGCTGCCGAACTGGTCGAAACGTCAAAGCTGTATGGGCGGGGCATTGCCAACATCGATGCGCAATGGCTGGTGTTCATGGGGCAGCATTTGCTCAAGAAGCAATTGCTTGAGCCACATTGGGAAAAGAAGGCGGCCGAAGTGGTGGCACTTGAGCGTGCAACGCTTTATGGCCTGGTCATCTACAACAACAAGCGAACCAATTTCGGTTTGATCAATGCGCGCGAGGCGCGTGAAATCTTCATTCGCGAAGCCTTGGTCGGGCAGGAATGGGAGACGCGTCTGCCCTTTCTGGCGCATAACCGCAAGCTCATCAGTCAGGTCGAACAACTGGAGCACAAATCGCGTCGCCAAGACGTGCTGGTTGATGACGAACTGATTTACGCCTTTTACGACGCACAGATCCCGCCGGATGTCATGAGCGGTCACAGCTTCGAGCGCTGGTACAAACAAGCCAGCCGTGAGAATCCCAAGCTGCTCTACCTGAGTCGCGAAGAGCTGATGCGGCATGAGGCGGCCGGTGTGACCAGTGCCGCCTTTCCGAAATACATCCGCCTGGGTGGTGTTGATTGCACGACCACCTATCTGCATGAGCCGGGTGATGCACGCGATGGCGTCACCGTCACGGTGCCCATCTTCGCTTTGAATCAGGTCAATGAGGAGCGCGGGGAATGGCTGGTGCCCGGCATGCTCAAGGACAAAGTGCTCGCCCTGGTCAAGAGCTTGCACCAGAAACCACGAGCCAGGCTCGTGCCTTTGCCTGACTACGCCGAATCGTTTGTGCAGTCTGCCGAGTTTGGGCAAGGGAGCCTCATGGAGGTGCTGCTCAAGGCCGTGCGTGACAAGACCCAGTTGGACGTGAAGCGCAATGACTTCAAGCTCGACATGTTGTCGCCGCACTTGTTCATGAACTACCGCGTGGTCGATGAGCATGGCCGCCAGTTGGGAATGGGGCGCAATTTGGCAGCCCTCAAAGCGGAGTTGGGGGCGCTGGCTCGCGGGGCGTTTCAAGCGTTGGCGGCGTTGAAAGCCAAACCGGTGGTTGCTCCCACTGAGGCGGAGCAGTCTGACTCACGCCCGAGCCAACCTGAGGCCCCCCGGCCCTCCGCAACGAAGGCGCCAACTGCCCCGGCACCGGCCGGCAGGCCGACCGCAGGCACCCAAAGCTACACGGACTGGACGTTCGGTGAGCTGCCTGAGCTGATGGAGATTCAACGGGGCGGGCACACCTTGATTGGCTTTCCTGCCTTGATCGACAAGGGGGGGCATGTCGAAATCGAGGTTTTCGACGAGCCGGACGTGGCGGCGGCCAAACACCGAGCCGGCCTGCGCAGGCTGGTGGCCTTGCAGATCAAAGAGCCTTTGAAGTACCTGGAAAAGAACATTCCGGATCTGCAGAAAATGGCCATGTCCTTCATGAGCCTGGGCACGGCAGATGAGCTGCGCGATCAGATCATCGATGTGGCCTTGGATCGAGCCTATCTGGGGGAACCGCTGCCGGTGGATGCAGCCAGTTTCAAGGCTCGGGTGGAGGAGGGGCGCACACGTCTGAACCTGATCGCCCAGGAAGTGGCGCGGCTGGCAGGCCTGGTTCTGACCGAGTACGCGGCTGCCATCCGCAAGCTCAAGGATGCCAAGCCCCCCAAGGACGTGGCTGATGACATCCAAGGGCAGTTGCAGCGTTTGATGCCCAAGCGCTTCGTGTCGCAAACGCCCTATGCCCAGCTGCAGCACTTTCCGCGCTACTTGAAAGCCATCACCTTGCGGCTGGACAAATTGAAGGCCGATGCCCAGCGCGACGCACAAAAAATGGCAGAGCTCAAACCTTTGGACCAGCGCTACTCACGTCGATTGGCTGAACTCAAAGGCGTGGCCGATGCGCGGTCAGATGAATTTCGTTGGTTGTTGGAGGAGCTGCGAGTCAGCTTGTTTGCTCAAGAATTGCGCACCCCGCAGCCCGTCAGCGTCAAACGCTTAGAAAAAGCGTGGGCACAGATCGCTTCCTGACAAAGTTGCGCTATACTCTTGCTTCTTCGGGGCGTAGCGCAGCCTGGTAGCGCATCTGCTTTGGGAGCAGAGGGTCGTGAGTTCGAATCCCACCGCCCCGACCAATACGAAAAAGGGTTAGCAGCCTGTCTGCTAACCCTTTTTTCATTGCCGAGGTTGCTTGTGGCTGACAAACGGGCGATTGATCTGAACCAGTACGCGCGACGCGACATCTTCAAGGCGTTCAACGATCGTCTGTTGCCGCATTTCAGCACCACCTGCGAGGTCGATGTCACCGGCATCAAGCGCGGGGCGGATCAAACTGGCGAATCCTTCTTCATCGCCCTCAGCTATGCCGTCGCACGTGCAGTGAATGCCGTCCCCGAGCTTCGGCATCGGGTGATCGACGGTGTGCTGTTTGAATACGAGCGTGTGCACCCCGGGTATACCGTCGCCCGTGAGAACGACTTGTTTTCGTTCTGCGATTCGGTCTACGACCACAACTTCGCGCGCTACAGCGAGCAGGCGCGCCTCAGGATCGATGCAGTCAAGTCTGAACCTGACCTCGCCCTGGGTGACAAGAATGCGATGTTCTTCATCACCAGCATCCCCTGGTTTCGGTTCACATCGTTCACCCATCCCTACGATCCGATGTATGGCTACATCCCCGTGATCACCTTGGGGCAATATGCAGACGAGGGCGGTCGCGTGACGATGCCTGTGGCCGTACAGGTCCACCACGGGGTGGTGGACGGTTTGCACGTGGGCCGCTTTTATGCCGAGTTGACCCGTTTGGCCCAGACCGATGTGGCCGATGAGTGGTTGCGCCACTGAGGCGCAACGCCTGCATCAAGCCTTCTTTTTGGCTTTCTTGCCAGACTGACCTTGACCGGCCATGTCATCCAGGATGGGACAGGCAGAGCGATCGTCGCCATGGCACTGCTTGACCAAGTGCTCCAGGCTGCGCTTCATGGTGGCCAATGAATCAATGCGCTGTTGCAACTCGTCAATCCGAGTTTGCGCCATCTTCTTGACCGTGGCGCTGCTGCGGCGACGGTTGCGCCACAAATCAAGCAGTTCGCCGATTTCAGGGATGCCAAAGCCCAGGTCTCGGGCCCGGCGAATGAAGTGCAGGGTGTTGATCGAGTCTTCGTCGTACAGTCGGTAGCCCGAATCAGTACGAGGTGGGTGAGCCAACAACCCCAGGCTTTCGTAATGGCGCACCATTTTTTGTGAAATGCCTGTGATCTTGGAAGCCTCGCCAATGTTGACGGGGGCCATGCTCTCAGTTTTGGACTTCATATCCTTGCTCCGAAATGGCTTGCGATACGGTACTGCGTGGCAAGACGGATTGAACGGTGACTTGACCCGAGGGGAGATCCACGGAAACCGTGGCTTGCGGATCTTGCGATTGGACGGCCTTGGTGACGGCTTTGACACAGTGCTGGCAGCTCATGCCCTTGACCTGCAGCTGATGTGTTTGCGTGTTGCTCATGTTCGGTCCTTTCGGTGGTTGATGTTGATCCAACCACCACAGTTTCAACGTTGACATCATGTCAGTGTCAAGACACTTGACCTTGACACGATGGCAAGGGTGATACTCGGCGCCATTGTCAACGGTTTCCTGGGCTTCTGCCATGAATGACAAATCTTTACGTACAGAAACGAACCAGTCACTTCAGCTGGCGGTTCGCGGCATGACCTGCGCGGCGTGCGTCAACCGGGTGGAGCGGGCCTTGAACAAGGTGCCTGGTGTGTCGCAGGCCCAGGTCAACTTTGCAACCGAAACAGCATCGGTCTCCTTGGCAGAGGAGGCCTGTGAGTTTGATCCAGCCAAGTTGGTGGAAGCCGTGCAGGATGCGGGCTATGACGCCCAGCTGCAGGCTGAAGATGCGCCCCTGCAGGACGAAGCCCAATCCTGGTGGCAAGTGTGGGGAGCCGTGACCCTTGGGATCATGGCCAGCTTGCCGCTGGTTTTGCCTATGTTGTGGGGAAGACACGACTTCTGGCCCCCCTGGGTGCAGTTTGCTTTGTCTACCCCTGTGCAGTTCATCCTGGGCGCGCGCTTCTACAAGGCGGGATGGGCTGCCTTGAAAGACCGCAGTGGGAATATGGATCAGCTGGTGGCGCTGGGCACCTCGGCGGCATGGGGGCTGTCTGTCTGGTTGTGGTGGCGGCACGACCCAGCGGCGATGAATACGCACACAGGCATGAGCGGTATGGGGCATGAACAGCCTCAGTTGTATTTCGAATCGGCCGCGGTGGTCATCACCCTGGTTCTTTTGGGCAAAGCCCTGGAGGCTCGGGCCAAGCGGCAGACGACTCTGGCGATCCGAGCGCTGCAATCCCTGCGGCCTGACACCGTGCGACGCCTCGGTCCCCAAGGTGAAGTCGATGTGCCGGTGGGGCAGGTGGTGGTGGGGGATGTGCTGGTGGTGCGGCCCGGTGAGCGCATCCCGGTAGACGGCGAAGTGACCGAGGGCAGCAGCCATGTGGATGAGGCGATGCTGACGGGAGAGCCCTTGCCGGTCAGCAAGTCGGTGGGTGACAAGGTGACCGGCGGAGCCATCAACGCCGAGGGGCGCCTGTTGATGCGAGCCACTGCCGTGGGCGCGCAGACCATGTTGGCGCAGATCATTCGCCGTGTGGTGGAGGCGCAGGCCACCAAGGCGCCCATCCAACGCGTGGTAGACCGCGTGTCAGCGGTGTTTGTGCCAACCGTGCTGGCGGTCGCCTTGGTGACCTGGCTGGGTTGGACGTGGCATGGGGCGCCGATTGACGAGGCGCTGATTCGCGCGGTGGCCGTTTTGGTGATCGCCTGTCCTTGTGCATTGGGTCTGGCCACTCCCGCCGCGATCATGGCTGGGACCGGGGCTGCCGCCCGCGCGGGCATCCTCATCAAGGACCCCGAAGCCTTGGAGACGGCGCACCGGGTCACGGTCGTGGCTTTCGACAAGACGGGGACCTTGACCATCGGTCAACCCACCCTGAAGGATCTAGCCGTTGCCCCGCCTCAAACCGGGGCCTTGACGCGCGAGGCCGCGTTGGGCGTTGCGGCGGCTTTGCAGTCTGGCAGTGAGCATCCTCTTGCACAGGCGGTTTTGAAAGCGTTCAAGGGTGAGCCGCCCGCATCCGCCAACATTCAGGCCGTTGCCGGACGAGGCATTCGAGGAGATGTTCAGGTCGACGGGCCATCTCAGGTTTGGGCCTTGGGTAGTGGGCGCTGGATGAACGAGTTGTGTGACGAGAGTCTGTCTGCACACTGGCAAAGCTGGGCTGAGGCACAGCAGTCGCAAGGTTCGACCGTGTCTTGGTTGATGGCGCTGGATGCGGCAGGGCGCGGGCACGTGCATGCGGGCCTCGCCTTTGGCGACGAACTCAAACCAGGTGCGGCACAGGCCGTTGCCGCCTTGCATGCCCAGGGCATCACGACGGTGATGATCTCTGGAGACAACCGGGGCGCTGCCGAAGCCGTGGGGCGTCAGCTGGGCATTGGCCGTGTCATCGCCGAGGTTCTCCCCAACGACAAGGCGGATCAGGTCAGGGCGTTGCAGCACACCGCAGAGGGGCAACGTGTGGTCGTCGCGATGGTCGGCGATGGACTCAATGACGCCCCCGCCCTGGCCGCCGCTGATGTGGGCATGGCCATGGCCAATCCTCAAGGGGGTGTCGACGTGGCCATGCACGCCGCAGGCATCACCTTGATGCGGGGCGATCCTGCCCTGGTCGCTGCAGCCTTGCAGATTTCACGCCTGACCACACGCAAGATCCACCAGAACTTGTTCTGGGCCTTTGGCTACAACGTCCTGGGCATTCCTCTGGCGGCCTTGGGCGGGCTCAGTCCCATGGTGGCTGGTGCCGCCATGGCCTTCAGCTCGGTGAGTGTCGTCAGCAACGCTTTGCTGCTGTCTCGGTGGCGCTCGCGGTAAACTCTCGGCTTGGCCGTCAGTAGCTCAGTTGGATAGAGCACCCGCCTTCTAAGCGGGCGGTCGGGGGTTCGACTCCCTCCTGACGGGCCAAGTGCTTGGGTCGCATCGATCCTGTTTCACGATAGCGGTTGTGCCACGCGATGACAGATGTCGGAAGGGTGATGTTTGAGCGGGGAACGCAGGCGCTGACCCTGATGCAGGGGCTTCACGATGAGGTCGCTGACCTCGCTTCTTTGAACCGAGGGCACTTGACGGTGGGAATGCCCCCCATGGTCAATGTCTTTTTTCTCACCGCTGATTCAACGGTTTCGCCACCAGTATCCCGGCATCACCTTGTCGGTGCGGGACGCTGGCGGGGAATTGATTGAGCAGTGGATTGCCGATGGCGAGCTGGACGTCGGGGTCAGCATCCAGCCTGTTCAAGAGTGGCTTACGCTGGATTCTGTTGTGCTGGGGCGGTTCCGGTCTGCCTGGTGGGGACGGATGAGGTCATGAGGGCCATGCTGCAACACCCTGGATCGCCAGCCCGTGGTGATGTTGAGCGAAGGTTTTGCCTTGGGGCGCCAACTCAGGCGTTGGTGGGCCGAACACAACGTTTACCCGATTGTGGTAGCTGAAAGCGGACAGTGGGATTTCCTGCTGTCGATGGCGCAAGCATGCATGGGGATCGCTATTCTGCCCGCCCCTTTGCTGGACCAACTGAATTTACCATCGGCAGTGATCCCCAAGCCCCTGCCGGCATCCGAGTTGGACTGGGCCGTGGCGCACGTTTGGGGCCGTCATCGTTACATCAGCCATGCAGCGCGAGCTTGGCTCGCATCATGCGGAGCCGTGCATGATTGAATGCAGCGAGGGATATATCCCGACATTAATGGGCGAATAACCCATTTATAACCCCGAATGAGGGGGTGTCGTTCGTGTTTGTCAACGCCGATATTGCGCGAAATATACCCTCTCGGATACGTTAGCTAAGGTAAACCATATTGGGTGTGCATTACTTCACTAACTAAAGTTGCATCAGCCGGTTACCGAAGATCGCGCGTTGCTCAATCAATTGTTTGATTTTGTTACTGATTCGGCTTTCGATAGCAGGCGGATTCAATAAATGGCCTTTTATGGAAGTGGAGAGAAACATGCAAAAAATCAAAGGCGCTGTCGCCGCTGTTGCGTTGTCAGCCATCGGTCTGTCGGCTCATGCGTTCACTGCAGTCGACGATGCTGAGCTGAGTAACGTCACCGGCCAGGATGGCGTAACCATCGGTGGGGATCTGAACATCAAGATCGGATCTTTCACCTGGACTGACACCGACAGCACGGGCGGCTCTGTGTCGTTCAACAACATCGGCATCAAGGGTATGTTCGTGCAAACGATTGATGTTCTGGATGCAACTACGGCTGTTACTGCGACGATCAACGCGATGAAGCAGTATGTGGGCTCGCAGGCCTTCTCCGAGGCTTACAAGCTCATCACTGGCGGCGTTTACGACGGCGTGTCCGACGTGGTTCAGTTCGCATTCCCCAATGCTGGTCTGGACACGCGCCTGACTCCCACGATCACCATCGGCTCGATCACCAACGGCAACAGCACCAAGTCTTACGGCTCTTTGGCCATCAAGAACCTGGACATGCAAGGCACCAAGATCTGGCTGTGGGCTCACTGATCCCCACCGTCTGACTTCAGACCCCCAAACACCGGCCTCGCGCCGGTGTTTTGCTTTTCATGAAGCCCATTCGTTCAAAGCCTTGACCAACCAGCTGAAAAAATGGGCTTGTGCGTTGTCGTCAAACACCATGTGTGACGATGCCGGATGCACGTCGATCTGCACGTCTTTTAATCGCTTGAGAACGCGAGCGGCGTAAAGGGGAACAATTCGATCGCGTCCGCCAAGATAGACCCGGACAGGGCCATGTACGTCATCCCAGTTCAAGTTTGTTGACCCAGTGGGGTCCAGAAACCACCAGGCAATCTGCATCAGCGCAAGGCCGCTTTCCGGCTGCAAGCTTTGAATCAGGGCATCACGTTGCTCAGCCTTGACGTCATGAAACAAGCCCCAAGCTGCTTCGGATGAGGTCAAGGAAAATGCGCGCCACCCGAACATTTGGGTCAGGCACGGCCTGAGGAACACCGGCAGATTGCGCCACGAAAACAACCAGCCCCCGGCAAGCGTGGCGGGGGTCACCAAAATCAGGCCCGGAACAGGCGACCCCAACTTCTGCAGACGGCTGGCAGCCATCAACGAAACCAGCCCGCCCATCGAATGCCCGACCAACACGGGCGGACGCGATTGCGCCTGCACCCAGGCTACCAAGTCGTCCACGTAGTCCTGAACCCCAAGTCGGCCCAGGGCGGCTGTATCGGTGAATCGGGCCCCGTGTTGCGGCAGTTCATAGGACAAGACTTCGATGCCCTGGCGCGTCAGTTCATGTCGCGTGGTGCCCCAGGTTTCCTGGCGGCTCCACATGCCGTGAACCAAAACGACAGGAGGGCGGAGGGCCTTCATTCAAGCTGCACGCGACCAAGGCGTGGCGGTGCGCTCGATGGCGGGTGACGCCACCACCACGCGGGTCGAGATGTAGTCCTTCGGCAACTCTTTCAGCAGGCGGCGGCGGAACAGCGGGTAATCCACGGTGATGGTGTGTCGGGCCGTGTCCAGTTGGTGTTGATCGGGATGATCCAGTTCGTATCGGATGGCCGCGGCAAGGTCTTTGGGTGGCTGCCATTTGCCCACTAACATGCGCGCCAGGATCTTGGCTTGCAATTCGGATGCGGGCCAGATGCAACCAAAAGGCTGGAACAGCCCGATGAATGCGACGTTCGAAACGTCCGCCGGCAGCATCTTGAGATACAGCGGCGGTTTGCCACTGGCGTAATCAATCAGGCCCTTGTCAAAGAACGGGTGGTCGATCCAGAAGCCCGTGCAGCAGATGAGCGTGTCGTAGTCGGCCTGGGTGCCATCCTTGAAATGCACGGTCGAGCCATCCAGCCGAGCGATATCGCGTTTGACCCCGATCTCGCCGTGGCGAATGAAATAGATCAACTCAGAGTTTGAAGTGGGGTGGGTTTCCAGGATGCGGTGGTCTGGTTTTTCCAAGCCGAAGCTTTCGTTGCGGCCGTTGACCATCTTCAACAGTGTTTCGAGAGCCCAGGCTTTCACGCGTGGGGGGAGCCAGCGCCCCGCGCCTGCCAGCCGGTTGTGCAACACGTCGGCGGGCTTGCCGAAAATGAATTTGGGCACGATCCAGTACCCGCGGCGCATGGAAATGTCGGTTCGTGCCGAGACCCGCGCTGTTTCGACGGCCACATCGCAGGCGCTGTTGCCCGCCCCGATCACCAACACACGTTGCCCGGCAAAGGGGGCGGCTCGTTTGAATTCGTGGCTGTGAATCATCTGACCAGAGAACTGGCCTGGATAGTCAGGCCAGCGGGGCTTCCAGTGGTGGCCGTTGCACACCACCAGATAGTCGTAGACCTCTTCTTGCACTTGGCCGGTCGGTTCGTGTCGGCTGGTGATGCGCCATTTGCCATCCTGCAGCGGTGCGCAATGCTCCACCATCGTCTGGAAGCGGATCTTGCCTGTGACCCCGAAGTGGTCTGCGTAGCTCTGGAAGTAGTCTTGAAGCAGCCGATGTCCCGGGTAATCGGGGTAAGACTCTGGCATGGGGTAGTCGTGGTACTGCGAATACAGCCGAGATGAAATGATGTGCGTGGTCTCGAACACGCTGGAATGGCCCGATTGCGCGTCGAACACCCAGTTGCCGCCGACCCGATCGCCTCGGTCGAACACAGTCACATCGGTCAAACCTTGGTCGAACAGATTCTTGGCGGCGGTGATGCCGCTGGGGCCGGCACCGATCACGGCAATCTTCATAGGGGTCTCCTCGTTGGGGTAAGTGCCATTTCAGCAAGGAGATCGGGTGGTGAGAATGGGCGACACGGTCCACTTGATTTAGTTTTTCGGCCATGCGGTATCTCAGTGTCGAAAGCCTGCGTCTGATGTGCGCGCTGCTCAACGAGCAGGGCATTGGCTCCGGTGCGCTGCTAGAGGCGGCCGAGGTGCCGGTCGCTGCGCTGGATGACCCCACCAGCTGTATCTCGGGGCAATCCGAGCTGGCAGCCATCCGGTTGTTTCGCCAGCTGGCGGCGTCGGTGCCGAGTTTGGCCGTGCATATTGGGCGGCGCTATCGCCTGGCCACATTCGGTTCTCTGGGGATGGCGATGCTGTCGGCCCCCACCATGGCCGACAGCCTGCGGACCGCCATGCAATATCAGAAGCTGAGCTTCTCTTGGCTGCAGTTCGACCTGGAGTTGGGCCCCGACGCCGTTCGCGTCTACCTGGATGCGACGGATGTTCCCCTCGATTTACGCGATTTCCTGTTGTGTCGGGACGTGGCCGCCGCCTGCGCCATGTTGCGGGATCTGGCGGGCGATGAGATTCGCTTCACCCGGGCGAATCTCAACCTGAGCGACATCGCTCAGGCCGACGATCTGGCCGACTATCTGCAGTGCCCGCTGCAGATCGGGGGCGTGCGTGCCTATGCCGAGATGCCGCTGGCCTTGCTGAGTCGGGTCAACCGACATCATTCAGTGACCGCGCATGCCTTGTGCCTGGCTGCTTGCGACGCCCAATGGGCGGCGGCGCAGGCTTTGGCCGTTTCCGAGCAGTCGCGCGATGCCTCGGTCCGGGTGGCTTCGATGTTGCAGCGGCATCCTGGCCGGTTGTTGCCACATGACGAGGTCGCCTCGATGTTGGGGGCATCCGAGCGAACCTTGCGCCGGCGGCTGGCACGCGAAGGCACCACCTTTCGTGATGTGAGAGAGCGGGTCTTGCGCGCGCAGGCGGAACAATTGCTCAGCGCCACGTCGCTGTCGGTTGCGGCGGTGGCTGAGCAGTTGGGGTTTGCCGATGCTTCCACCTTCTGTCAGGCTTTCAGGCGTTGGGCCGGGCAGACACCCAGCGCCTTCAGAAGGGCTGCCAAGCCAGACGAACTCTCGTATCATGTTTCATCAATCAATTGATCCAGGGCAGGCACGATCATGTTTTCAGCCATCAAACGTTTGATTGGGTCCGGTAGCAAGGTGGTGGACCAAGGTGGCGTGTTGGCTGCCTGGGCCAAGGCGGAAGGGCATGCGTTCAAGCATGTGTCAGGGCGTTCGCCCGGCTATGTGGTGGAAACCAAACGGGGCTGGCGAGCCGAATGGGGTGCCTCGCAACGCAAGCTGTACATCCCTGGGCAAGAGTTGCGGTTTCGCAGTGAAAGCACGATGCCTCACGATGTGCAGTTGGTGATGTTGACGCGGGCCCTGGCTCACACGCTGGAAACCGACGTCTTCAGCCGGTACACCAACGACATGCAGACCCAGATCGACACCAGCCTGCCTGATGAGATGCGCTGGCTGGCCATGCACCCACAGGTCGATACCCCCCAGTCGCCCAAGCTGGGCAAGCGATTCGTGATTTTGTCCAATGCGGTCGAGGTGTCCCAACTCTGGCTGGATGAGACCCTCATCCATGCCTTTGAACAGGCGGCAGAGGCGTGGTGGACGGACACACTGATGCTGGTGCTCACCGTCAACCGAGGCATGCTGACCATGCGCATGGCGGGCGATTTGATTGACCCGATGCTGCTCGAACAGGTGGCCGATCTGTTCGATCTGGCGTCGCGCCGGTTGCGCGAGGCGGCCTTGCAAACGGCTGCCTGATTCCTTGCCCTCGACTCAGTCAGGAATCTGGCCTGGAATTTGCCCTCGTGCCAGGTTGATCAGCGCATGCTGCTTTTCCGCGTTCATCTGGGCGCGCAAAGGCTGATTCGATGCATCGTTGACCAGTTCCTTGATGCTGGACACGACACTGGCAGGCAAGCCGCCCAGTTGCTCGGCCCATTCCATGGCGGCTTGAACCGCTTGCCCTGTCGGGACCACTTTCTGGACCAGGCCCCACTGCGCCCATTCATGTACGCCAAATGGCGTCGTCTGCCACAGCACTTCCAGAGCGCGGCCTCGTCCCAAGGATTGAACCAGGGCTTGGCTGAGCCCGCCTTCAGGTGTCAGTGCGGTCTGGTTTGAGTGGGCGCAAAACCGAGCGGTCTCGGAGGCGACGATCAGATCACATGCCAGAGCCAGGGACAGACCGTTGCCAGCCGCTAGCCCCTCTACCGCGGCCACAACTGGCTTCGGGAAGCTCCTGAGCGCCTCCATCCACTGATGAAACCCATCGATCTGTGCACCTTGTTCACCCAAATGGCCGACGTGATGAAGCCGGTGCTGAAGATCGGCTCCAGCGCAAAAATGCTCACCCGCCCCTGTGAGCACCACCGCTTTGACGTCCGGATTGGACTCGGCGATGTTGAGGGTTTCAATACCGGCAGCAAAGACCTGCTTGACCAGCGCATTGCGCGTGGCGGGGCCAGACAAGGTGATCAGCAGCGT
>JAGWLR010000066.1 GCA_028864885.1 Burkholderiales bacterium
CTTAAAGGGTTGGCTGGCAACTTGCGTGCGTCACCCTTGCGTGCTTTGGCCACCCAGACGGAACAAGAGGCGCGACAACATAACGAGCTGGCCTTACAGCTGGCCCTACAGTTGGCGGATGGACTGACGCAAATGCTGGCCATGTTGAAGGAGAGACTGGCTTCGATGGAGGTTCCATCATGAAGGCACCGACCGTTTTGATCGTTGACGATGAACCGATCAATCTGGTTTTGTTGGAATCTCTTTTAGAAGACCACTATCGGGTGCTGGTGGCCTGTTCCGGGGACGAGGCCTTGACGCATCTGCATCACGCTAAAAATGACGTGGCGTTGGTCATCAGCGATGTGATGATGCCGCACATGGATGGACATGAGCTTTGCCGCCTCATTCGTTCTGATTCTTCATCCGCGCATGTGCCAGTCATTTTGATCAGCAGCTTGGATCAAGAAGCGGACCAGGTTGCGGGTTTACTGGCCGGTGCGAGCGAGCTGGTCGTCAAGCCCTATTCACCCGAACTGCTATTGCATCGAGTTCGACAACAGATTCGCTGGCGTCGGATGGAACAGATCCTGAAAGAGCACGGATTGTCGATCCCAGATTAGGCGGGGATCAGCTCTGGCCCTTGAGCTTGGCAATGACTTGGTGCAGTCGGTCTTCGATCTTGTCGCCTTCATCGAAAATGGCCATGGTTTGGTTGATGCTTCGGTGAACCGCGTCTAGCAGAGCCTCTTCTTGTGCTTCGGTCAATCCGAGCGAGATCAACAGGGCGTCGATATCGGTTACCAAGTCTTTCAAAACCATGTGGATCTTCTCGCGATGCACCCTTTGCTCGGCATTGAGATCCAACAAGGCGTCTCGAGTGAGGTCCACGAGCAGTTGCTGTTGATCCGCGCCCAAGGCCTTGGTTTCGGCGTCGATGGACTTGACGCGAGCTGAGGCAGCCTCTGCCAGCATGGCAATGTTGTCTCGCGCGCGTCCGTGGCGTTGAGCCTCTTCCTGGTCAATGTGGGAAGGATGACTTTCAGGCAGCAGATTGCGCACCAGCAACATCACGTTGCCGTAATTGAAGACGGTGTTGGTGCCCAATGTTTGAAGCCCCAGAGAACTGCCAGAGGTTTGAACGTGGTTCAGGATCGAATCTTCAAGCGCACTGGTGGGAGTCGGGCCGGTGGTGCTGATCACGCCGTTGTGTCCACGCAGCCGCAAGCAGCCTTCAAATTCAAAGCGGGTCAGGGCCTGAAACAGGGCGTCGGCCACCCCTTGGTAGCTGGAGCTCAAGTTGGCCTGTTTCATGAAGTCCAGCACAACCCCTACTTCACCGTAGAGGTTAGCCGAAGCCATAGCGGCATCCATCACATCGTTGACCTGCCCAGCCAGTTCCTTCTGGCGCGAGGCCTGCACCAGCAGCACACTGATCTTGGCTTTCAGTTCGTCGGGCTGGTAGGGTTTGATGATGTAGTCATCTCCGCCGGCTTCATAGCCCTTCAGTCGCTCTTCGATGGTGGATCGAGCAGACAGAAAGATCACAGGTATTTCAGCGGTCGAGGGGTCTTCTTTCAGGTAGTGACAGGTTTCGTAGCCATCCGGGGTCGGCATGTCGACGTCCATCAGGACCAGGTCAATTTTTTGCTCATTGGCAATTTGCAGACACTCGTTGCCCCCGGCAGCGACCGATACATCGAAGTCGTCGGAGAGTACGGCATCCAGCATCTCTCTCATGATGGGATCGTCGTCCGTGATCAGGATGTGGGGCCGTTGGCTCATGTTCTGTCCCTTTACTTGATTTGGAATCGGAAACCAGCCCAGCGTAAGACGTGCTGGGAATCGCTCAGGGGTTCACTCTGACGGAATCAAGGCAGCGCTGATCTCCCGATTAACGCTCAAATTCACCATGAAAAATTCAGTGTCGACGCCTGCTGGCCATCTTTTGTCCTAATTCACCAAGCAAGGTGGCGCCCAAGCGTTGTGCGTGCGGGTAAATCAGGCTTTCTTCGTCACGCGCGTGCTGCGGATAGCGCAGGGCGAATTCAGTTAATTCAGCTGGCGGCTGGTCTGCCTGCCCACTTTGAATTTTCATCAGCCAGAGCTTGACGATGCACCATAAATCAGCCAGTGACTCGTGCTCGGCAGACAGTCGTTGAATGTTTGCTGTTAAGGACGGGTCACCTAGTTTGATCAAGGCGGGATACAGGTCGTCGTCCTCGTCCGCGTGGTGTAGGGGCGCGGCAACATCGAAATAGCGTATCACCGCCGTCGCTGCATCTACGGCCTGATTGTCTGCGCCGTGTTGCTGCACGTGCTCAGCCAGACGGGTGGCCAATCGAGCAAAGTGACGCACTTTTTCGTGGCACGCGGTCAGCATCTCCATCGGATCGTCGAAGGAGGGTGGCGGGGAATGCAGCAGGACCATGATCCGATTTATACCGGGCAGCCTTGCAGGTGCAAATAGTTCCACGGAAGGATGTACGGGCGACGGGGCTTGATCTAGATTGGGCCAACTGCCAAAACTGCCTGCCCAAGATGTCTTCCCTCATTGACCCGTTTCAGCGTCGCATAGATTATTTGCGGGTGTCGGTGACCGATCGTTGCGATCTGCGGTGTACCTACTGTCTGCCCAAAGGGTTCAAGGGATTTGAAGAACCTGCTCACTGGTTGACGCATGCTGAAATGACGCGGCTGATCGGGCTCTTTGTGGCGCAAGGCGTGCGCAAGGTGCGCTTGACGGGGGGCGAGCCCTTGCTGCGTCGCGGGATCGCCTCTTTGGCGGCCGGGATTGCCGCGTTGCCGGGCTTGCAAGATTTGTCCTTGTCGAGCAACGGGACCCAACTGGCGCGGCACGCCCAAGATCTGAAAGCCGCTGGAGTGCAACGACTGAACATCAGCCTGGATTCACTGGATCAGGGCTGCTTCGCCCGCATCACCGGGCGGGATTGCCTGAGCGATGTGCTTGCCGGGTTGCGAGCGGCACAGGATGCCGGCTTTGATCCGATCAAGCTCAACATGGTGGTGCAGGCGGGCGTGAACGTGGGCGAGGTCGAACGCATGGTGGCGTTCGCCAAAGAGCGTGGCTTTGTGCTGCGCCTGATCGAGCCCATGCCGGTGGGGGAAACCGGGCGTGCTGCCAAAGGCATGGACCTCAGTGTGTTGGGTGAATCGCTGGCGCAGCAGTTTGACTTGATCCCGCAGGTGCTGGGCCAAGGGGCCGGGCCGGCGCGGTACTGGCGCAGCCCCGAAGGGCACATGAGCCTGGGGGTCATCACCCCGATGTCGCAGCACTTTTGTGCCAGCTGCAACCGGGTTCGTTTGGGGGTGGATGGCACCCTGTACCTGTGTCTGGGTCAAAATGATCGGGTGGAGCTGGGCCGCCTGATGCGTGAAGGGGTCAGCGACGCCGATCTCGTCGCCGCGATTCGGGCAGGCATTGCTGTCAAACCGGAGCGGCACGAATTCAACGAGCGCCCAGAAAAGGTGGTGCGATTCATGTCACAGACCGGGGGATGAGATGACACAAGGGGATCGATCGACGGGCTTTGGTCTGGCATCGAAGCTCCTGGCGATCGGTTCGGTGTTCCTCTTGTTGGCACTGGCTTCGATCGGCTTGACGCTGTGGGTGACCTGGCAACTCGAAGGCGGTGCTGCGGCGGTCAACGAGGCCGGCCGCATGCGCATGCGCAGCTATCAGTTGGCCCTGACTGTTTCACAGATCGATCATCAGGCTGGCGCCATCCGGGTGTCAGATCTGAAAGGGCGGCTGGATGCGTTCGATGACACGCTGGAATTGCTCCGTTCTGGTGACCCGGCCCGACCCTTGTCTGTGCCCTGGGATCCAGACACCTCAGCGCGCTTCCAGGCCATTGAGCTGGATTGGCGGGGATTGAGGCAGCAGGTTTTGTTGGCTGCGGATGGGCAAAGCGTGCCGCCTGGCTTCGTGCATCACGTGGATTCGTTCGTCGGCAGCATTGATGCCTTTGTGTCGGCCATCGAAACGCATTTGGCGCGGTGGACCGCTTTGCTGCACACGTTCCAGCTGGCGATGATGGCGCTGGCGGTGCTCAGTGCGTTGGCCTTGCTTTATGTGGGGCATGTGGTGGTGCTGGACCCCGTCACCCGCTTGCAGGCTGCGTTGCGCCGCATCCAAGAGGGGGCGTTCGACACCCGTGTGACGGTGACCGCGCGAGACGAAATGGGTGCGCTGGCAGATGGCTTCAACAGCATGGCCGAGAACCTGCAGACCTTGTATGGCACCCTGGAAGCCAAGGTACGCGAAAAAACCGCCGGGCTGGAGATCAAGCAACAGCGGCTCAGTGCGCTGTACGAGGTAGCGGCCTTTGTCGCAAGGGCTGACACCCTGGAAGAGCTGGCGCAGGGTTTTGCCAAGCAGATGCGCCGCATTGCTCATGCCGATGCCGTGGCGATTCGCTGGTCGGATGAGGCCAATGAACGCTACGTATTGCTGGCAAGTGATTGCCTGCCGCAAGTGATGGCACAAGAAGAGCATTGCCTGCACTCGGGTGACTGCCATTGCGGTTCGATCGTCGAAGGGACCCGAGAGGGGCGTTTGCGTGTGATTCCGATCCTCGACTCAAACGTTGCGACCCCACAGGGCCAAATGGGCTTTGATCACTGCGTGCGTGCGGGCTATGCCACCTTGGTGTCGGTGCCGCTGGGCTTGCATCAGCGCGTGCTGGGCGAGGTTGATCTGTTCTACCGCGGTGAGCCGGTTTTGACCGACGAGGAGCGGGGCCTGTTCGAAGCGTTGGCTAGCCATCTGGCGGGTGCCATGGAGAGCCTGCGGACTGCCGCTTTGGACCGTGAAGCCGCTGTGGCGAATGAGCGCCAGTTGCTGGCGCAAGAACTGCATGACTCGATCGCGCAATCGCTGGTCTTTTTGAAAATCCAGATGCAACTCTTGCGCGATGCGATGACGCGTCATGACGAGCAGGCTGTCGCTGTCACGTTGGATGAGTTGGACACCGGAGTCAAAGAAAGCTACAGCGACGTTCGGGAGTTGTTGCTGCACTTCCGCGTGCGCACGCATGCCGAAGATTTGGAGCCTGCTTTGCGCGAGACTTTGTCCAAGTTCGAACACCAGACCGGCCTGATCAGCCACTTGTCGATCCTCGGCCAAGGTTTGCCGCTGCCGGCAGATGTACAGATTCAAGTGCTGCACATCGTGCAAGAGGCTTTGTCCAATGTGCGCAAACACGCGCAGGCCCATCAAGTCTGGGTCGAAGTGCAGACGGCTCCGGCCTGGCTCATCACGGTGCGGGATGATGGCAAGGGCTTTGATATGCCCTCAGGGCCGCCCGACGACACCCATGTGGGCATGCGCATCATGCGCGAGCGCGCCAGCCGCATTGGCGCTGCGGTGAGCGTGCAATCGGGGCCGGGGGGCACGCTGATCGAATTGAAGCTGCCCGCAACTTCTTCCCTGACGAAAAACTCCACTCCAATCGAGACAAACTGATGGACCCTGCGCAAAACCAGACCTTGCCCGTGCGTGTCATGGTCGTCGACGATCACACGCTGTTTCGGCGTGGCCTGATCGCCTTGTTGTCGCGTGACCGGCGCCTGTCGGTGGTGGCTGATGCCGCCGATGCGGGAGAGGCGCTGCGCCATGCCCAGACGCTACAGCCCGATGTGATGTTGCTCGACAACCATCTGCCTGGCGTGCATGGCATTGACGCGTTGCCGCAATTGATCGAAGCCTGCCCCAAGACCAAAATCGTGATGCTCACGGTCAGTGAAGACGCCACCGATCTGGCGCAAGCGCTGGCGCGCGGCGCGGCAGGCTACTTGCTCAAGACTATCGAAGGTGATGCCCTGGCCGACGCGATCATGCGCGTGCTGGCGGGTGAATCAGTGGTGTCGCCCGAGATGACGAGCAAGCTGATTGCGGCCTACCGCAACGCAGTGGTGTCGCCGGGTGGCGACGAAAGTGGCCCGGGTGAATCTGAACAGTCTGAAGGGGCTGCGCCTGAAGCTCAAGCGGAGGATCCCAGTTTGTCGCGGCTCTCACCCCGTGAGCGCGACATCCTGCGTGAAATTGCGCGGGGCGCCAGCAACAAGGAAATTGCCCGCACCCTGAGCATCGCCGAAACCACCGTGAAGATTCATGTGCAGCACATCCTGCGCAAGCTCAACCTCACGTCGCGCGTGCAGGCGGCGGTGTTCGCCTCCACGCGCGGAGCCTGAGGGCTTGAACGTTAGGAAGACATGCGGCGCAAAGACACCGCATGCCCTTCAGGGTTGAAGGGGATGAAGCGCTCGATGTGCCCATCCTTGATCGCTTGCACCATGGATTCAAGGTAACGGCCCGCTTCTTCTGTAGAGGGCGGGGTGTCGCCCTGCCCGCTCAAGGCCGCGACGAACACCAGCGCCCAGGGCGGGCCGAACTGGGCGGCTTCCTGGCGCAGCGCTTCGAAGTTCGCTAGTTCGTCCGGGGTCTTGTCCACGCACATCAAGGGGGTCAACTCACCGCCATGGCCTTGTTGAAAGCGGGCCTGCTCGGTCTCGCTGGCTTGCTCGGGCAGGCTGGCGCCTACAAAGACCATCAAGAGGCGTTGCGCATCGGGTTGTTGACGAGCTGCCTGCAGCAGGTCGTCGAAGCTGGATATGTTCATGAGGCCGCAGTTTAGGCATTTCGACCGCCGTGCACCATCCTCCGGTCGGCGTACTTGACCCAAGGCAAGGTTCATGAACGGGCTCGGTATTACCCTGAAGCAGTCAAGATCTCTCAGGAAGTCCGCCATGTCTCGTGCAACCGAACACCTCACACTTGTGTACGCCTGCTCGGGATGCTCCAGTGCGGCACAACTGGCCAACCATCTGGCGGTGCGGCTTGATCGCGAAGGCCATGCCGAGATGTCCTGCATCGCGGGGGTCGGCGGGCAGGTGCGCCCCTTGGTGCGCAAGCTACAAGAAGCCGCAGAGCGGCAGCGTCCGATCCTGGCCATTGACGGCTGCCACCTGTCTTGCGTCGCCAGTTCGCTGGCGCTGCACGGGGTGCAGGCTTCGTCGCACATCCAGTTGGCAGCCCACGGCGTGCGCAAGGTCTATCACAGCGACTATTGTGAAGACCAGGCCCAAGCCTTGTTGTCGGATCTGACCTTGCACGTGCAGCAGCTCAACGACCAGTACGCAGAGCAGTTGGCCTCGGGGGCATTGGCCCGCGAGTGAGGCGCCCCCGACATGAGGGGGGCGTGAACACGACAAGCGGGTTTCGGCTGCGACAGCAGGGGGTTTTCCTTGTTCGTTCCCTGACTTGGTTCAAGGGGGGAAAGGCGACATGCGTCCGATCATTGCCGGCAGGGGTACTGCTGTAGGTGACGATCATGAAGACGCAACTTCTCAAATACCGTGGCTTCGTCTTGGGGGCGGTGGTCTCGGCCTTGATGGTGTCAGGGGCCTGGGCCACCTGGTCGCTGATGCGGCCAGATGAGGCCGGGGCGCGCATCGTGAAGGGCAATGGCCGACTCGATGTGCAGCGCATCGAGATCGCCAGCAAGTTCGCCGGGCAGGTGCTGACGGTGCCGGTGCAAGAGGGGGACACGGTCCAGGCTGGCGAGGTCATCGCGCAGATGGACCCTTCGGATTATCAAGCGCAATTGCAGGGCGTGCAGGCCATGCGGCAGCGGGCCACCCAGGCCATGGCTCGCGCGCAGGGTGAGATCAATGTGCAGCGCATCAAGGCGGATGTGGCGCAAATGGATCTGAACAACGTGCAGGACCTGCGCCAGCAGGATCTGGTGTCGGATTCGGAGGTGCGCAAAAGACGGGCCCAGCGCGATGGAGAGCAAAATGGCGTGCACATTGCCACCGCTGCCTTGGGTGAAGCGAAAGCCGCGCAGGCCGAGGCCGAGGCAGGCATCAAGCGCTTGACCCAGGCCATCGCCGATCACACCCTGAAGGCACCCGTGGGCGGGCGCATCGAATACCGCGTGGTCGAACCTGGGTCGGTGATTCCGGCAGGCGGGCGGGTGGCCACCTTGCTCGACACCAGCCATGTCTACATGACCCTTTTCTTGCCGACCCTGTCGGCCGGGCAGGTCCAGGTGGGCGACGAGGCGCGCATCGTGCTGGACGCGGCCCCCCACACTCCCTTGCCGGCCAAGGTGTCGTTTGTTTCAGCTGAGGCCCAGTTCACCCCCAAGCAGGTAGAGACCTCGTCTGAGCGCGAGAAGCTGACCTATCGCGTCAAGCTGGCATTGTCGGCAGAGACCGCCCTGGCCCATGCGGGGCTGATCAAGGCGGGCATGACAGGCAATGGCTATGTGCGCTTGCGGGCCGAACGCGACTGGCCCGATCAACCGCCAGCCGACGCCCCGAACCCGGGGTCGCGCGTGTCGTCCCTGCAATGGTGAGGTGAGCATGTCGAATGCGATCATCGTCGAGCAGGTCTCGCATGGCTACAACAAGCAAACCGCGCTGCACCAGGTCAGTCTGACCTTGCCTCTGGGCAAGACCATCGGCCTGGTGGGGCCCGATGGTGTGGGCAAATCGACGCTGCTGGGCTTGATCTCGGGCACCAAGCAATTACAAACGGGGCGCTTGACAGTCCTGGGTGGCAACGTTGCCGATGCGGCTTTCCGACGAGAACTGGCCCCGCGCGTGGCCTACATGCCGCAAGGGCTGGGGCGCAATTTGTACCGCTCGCTTTCGGTGTATGACAACATCGACTTTTCGGCTCGTCTGTTCGGGGTGCCTGCGGCCGAACGCGAGGCCCGCATCCAGCGTTTGATGAAGGCCACGGCGCTAGATCCCTTTCCTGATCGACCCGCCGGGAAATTGTCGGGTGGCATGAAGCAGAAAGTGTCGCTGTGCGGCGCCTTGGTTCACAACCCCGATTTGCTGATCCTCGACGAACCGACCACCGGGGTAGACCCGCTGTCACGCCGTCAGTTCTGGGCCTTGGTTGAAAGCCTGCGCGCAGAGCGGCCTCACATGACGGTGCTGGTGGCGACTGCCTACATGGAAGAAGCCGAGCGCTTTGAGCACCTGGTGGCCATGGACGACGGCCGCATCCTGGTCCATGCCCCCACGGTGGACGTGCTGGAGCAGACCCGATCGGCTTCGCTCGAAGAGGCCTATGTCAAGCTATCCAACAAGGGCGATACCAGCCCCTTGGTGATCCCGCCCTTGCCGGCCTGGGACGGCCCGCCGGCGATGGAGGCGCAAGGCCTGACCCGTCGCTTTGGGGACTTTGTCGCGGCGCGCGACGTGACCTTCTGCATTCCGCGCGGCGAGATCTTTGGCTTTCTGGGCTCGAATGGCTGCGGCAAGACCACGACCATGAAGATGCTGACCGGCCTGCTCGACATCACCGAAGGCAGCGCCAAGCTGCTGGGCCACCCGGTGGACGCCAGCGATCTGCGCACCCGCTTGCACATCGGCTACATGTCGCAGCTGTTTTCCTTGTACGAAGAGTTGTCAGTGCGCCAGAACCTGGAACTGCACGCCAAGCTCTACCGCATGGAGCCTGCCGTGGCAATCCCGGCGATCGAGCGATCGCTAGACACCTTCGAGTTGCGCGAGGTGGCCGAAGTCTTGCCTTCGCAGCTGTCACTGGGCATCCGCCAGCGCCTGCAATTGGCGGCTGCCTGCCTGCACAAGCCCGAGGTGCTGATTCTGGACGAGCCCACTTCAGGGGTCGACCCCGCGGCCCGCGACCTGTTCTGGCGCCACATGGTGCGCATGTCTCGCGAGGAGGGTGTGACCCTGTTCGTGTCGACCCATTTCATGAACGAAGCCATGCGTTGCGACCGCATCTCACTGATGCATCGGGGCCGCGTGCTGGCCGTAGGGCAACCGCAAGAGCTGTGCGAACGCCAGGGCTGCGAAACCCTGGAGCAGGCCTTCATCGACTACCTGGAAGCCGACAGCGAAGCCGAGCCCCTGCCGCAACCACGCCCAGACCACGATCCCTTGGACGAGGCCGGCGTGCAGGGCACGGCGCTGGAACCTTCCGCCCACACCGCACCGGCGGCCCTATGGTTCAGTCGCATGTGGGCCTTCGCTCGGCGCGAGGCGATGGAGTTGCGCCACGACACCATCCGCCTGGCTTTTGCGATGCTCGGTCCCATCATCGTGTTGTGTGTGGCCACCTGGGGCCTGAGCTTCGATGTCGACAAAATACGATTCTCGGTGCTGGATCGGGATCAGACCACTGACAGCCGCCGCTTCATCGAGCACTTCGAAGGCTCGCCGCATTTCGTCGAACAGGCCTCGCTGGATGACGCCGGGCAGATCGACGAACAACTGCGCTCGGCACGGGCGTGGCTGGTCATCGACATCCCACCGGGATTTGGCCGGGATTTGATCGGCGCGCGTCGGCCCGAGGTGGGCTTCTTCGTCGATGGCAGCAGCCTGGTGCGGGCCGCGCAGACGGTCAACACAGTCAAGGCCGTAGCCATTGAGCACGCCATCCAGTTGGCGCAAGCCACCCCAGGGGCCGAGATGCCGCAGATGCCCGTGACGGTCGAGCCTCGGCTTTCCTATAACCAGTCCTACCGCAGCGTGTTCGCCTTCGGGCCCAGCAACCTGATGCTGGCCCTGACCTTGATCCCGGCCATGCTAACCGCGCTCGGTGTGGTGCGCGAAAAGGAGATGGGCACCATCGTCAACTTGTATGCCTCACCCGGCTCGATTGGCGAATTTCTGATCGGCAAACAGCTGCCTTATGTCGGCCTGACCATGCTGAGCTACCTCGCGCTGGTGGGGGTGTTGATCGGGGTCTTTGGTGTACCCCTCAAAGGCAGCCTGATTGCCCTGACCCTGGGGGCTTTGGCCTATGCCTGCGCCATCACGGCGCTCGGGCTTTTGATCTCGGCCTTCGTGCAAACCCAGGTGGCCGCACAGTTCCTCACCGCCATCTTGTGCGTGATCCTGACTACCAACTTCGCCGGCCTGCTCAGCCCGATCTCGACCCTGCAAGGCGGCAACTACGGCATCGCCGTGGGCTTTCCGGCTTCGTGGTTTCAGAAGGTTAGCCTGGGCGTGTTCACCAAGGGCTGGCCCTTACAGTGGGCTCAGTTGGGGCCGGCTTGCCTGGTGATGCTCGGCTTTGCGGTGGCCTATCTGGCGGCCGCGCGCCTGTGCGTGCGCAAGCAGGAGCGTTGACATGATCTGGCTCGTCAACGTGCTGCACCTCAGCCTCAAAGAGTTGCGCTGTGTCTTGAAAGATCGCACCATGATGGGCGCCATCGTGGTGTCCTTCACCCTCGCCGTGTATGTGGTGGCGCTGGGGGCCAAGGCCGATGTCACCCATGTCGCCGTCGGCATCCTGGATGGCGATCACTCCAGCCTGTCGCAGCGCATCCGCAGCGCGATTCGCCCGCCCTTGTTTCAAGAAGCTGTCGATCTGGATCGTGATATCGCCCAGGCCGAGATGGACCAGGGACACTATCTGTTCATCGTCGACATCCCCGAACACTTCGAGGCTGACGTGCAGGCCCAGCGTCCCACCACCGTCCAGTTGCATGTGGACGCCACCGCGATGGCGCAGGCTCAGTTGGGCATCGCCTACCTGACCGAGATGGTGTTGCGCGAAACGCTGGACCAGTTCCATGCCAAAGGCCTGGATGCCAGCTTGCCCACCCGGCCCATCGTGCACGTGATGTTCAACCCCAACAACACCACCAGTTGGTTCACCTCGGTCATGCAATTGATCAACAACGTGACCGTTTTGTCGGTGGTGCTGGTGGGGGCGGCGGTGATTCGCGAGCGCGAGCGCGGCACCATCGAGCACCTGCTGGTGATGCCTGTGCGGCCCAGTGAAATCGCCGTGGCCAAGATCCTGGCCAATGGCTTGGTGATTCTGGTGGCGGTGGCCGTGTCGGTGCTGGCGATTGTCAAAGGATTGTTGCAGGTGCCAGTTGAAGGCTCGGTCAGCCTGTTCCTGATCGGCACCGGCTTGTACCTGTTCTCGCTCACCGCGCTGGGTATCTTACTGGCAACTGTGGCCTCGTCCATGCCGCAGTTCGGGCTGCTGGCTGTGCCGGTGTTTGTGATCATGTATCTGCTGTCGGGCTCGGCCACGCCGGCCGAGAACATGCCGATGTGGCTGCAGCAAGTGATGTTGCTGTCGCCTTCGACCCATTACGTCAAGCTGGCTCAGGGCATCTTGTACCGCGCGGCTGACCTGCGGATCCTCTGGCCCCAGATGCTGGCCGTGGGAGGCATCGGCGTGGGCTTTTTGGTGCTGGCCTTGATGCGGTTTCGGTCCATGTTGGCACGTCAGGGTTGAGGCCGACCCGAAGGAGTGGGGTATGAATTGGGTGACCACCGTGAAATTTTTGGGGGCATGGGGCCGGGTGGGCGCCATGCTGCTCGGCTTGTCGGCCTGCACCTCGGTGCGGGTGGACATGCCGCCCATGCAGGCGCGCTTACCGGATCACTTCGACGCGGTCGACAGCCCGGCCGCCACCGGCGCCGATCTGGCCCGTTGGTGGCAGGCCCTGAACGATCCGGTGCTGACCCACTACATCGAAGAAGGCTTGCAGCACAACCTCGATGTGCGCGTGGCGCTGGCGCGCATCCAGGAGGCACGGGCCTATCACGGTATGGCCGAGTCGGCGTTCTACCCCACAGTCGAGGCCTCGGCCGGAGCCTCACGCTCACGCCAGACTTCGCACTTGCCGGTGGAGGCCCAACCTTCCATGACCTTGCCGTTACCCTTGCCCGTCACCATCGCTTTACCGCCGGTGTCGCAAGATTTTCGCACGCCCTTGGGCAACACCACGGCCGCAGGCCTGTCAGCCACCTGGGAGATTGACCTCTTCGGGGCCCGCCACGCCGATGCTGAAATGGTTCACCAACTGGTGCTGGGCGCGCAGGAGCAGCAGCACGGGGCGCAGCTGCTGGTCGCCGCCGACATCGCCAATCACTACTTCGAGGCTCGGGGCGCCGAAAAGCGCCTGGACGTGTTGCAACGGGCGGTGCAGGTGGCCGAACGCGGGCATCAATATGCACGGGGGCGCTTCCAATCCGGGCAAACCGACGCCAGCGAAGTGGACAAGGCTGAGATGACACTGCGAGCTGCCCAAGCCCAGATCGAGCCACTCAAGGCTCTGATCGCCAGCCATGTGCGCCGCATCGCCGTGTTGATGGGGCGCCCACCTCAGGGGCTCACGGCGCTGCCGCCCCCGCCCGCTGCGGCGAGGCGCATCACCACCCTGCCGGCGGTGTTGCCCGGTGAGGTGCTCGCCCGCCGACCTGACGTGCGCGGTGCCGCTCGCAAGGTACGCTCACAGATGGCCAAGCTGGGCTCGGCCCGTGCCGAGCTGTTTCCCAAGTTCTACCTGGGCTTCGGGGCTTCGGCCGGGCGCTTGCACCCGGATCACGAAGACGGCGAAAACTTCGGCGCGCAAACACTGGGCATCGGCATGCGCCTGCCCATCTTCAACGCGGGCCGCATCCGCGCCAACATCGCAGCCAATCAAGCCCAGTTGGCGGGGGTGGCGGCCCAATACGAGCAAACCGTGCTGGGCGCCTTGGAGGATGTGGACAACGTCTACACCGCTCACAAGGCCTTTGCCGACAAACAACTGCGTCTGGCTCAGGCGGCCACGCTGGCCCAACAGGTGGCACAACGCAAGATGGCGCTGTTCAAGTCCGGTCAGGAATTGCTGCACAACGCCCTGGAGGCACAAGCCGTCGCTTTGCAGAGAGAGGATGAGGCCATCCAAGCCGACACCACCCTCGACACCTACACGGTGCTGCTTTACAAAGCCCTGGGGGGTGGGTGGTCCGACGACCCGTCGGATGACCATGTAGGCGAGGCCGGGGGCTCAGCATACGCGGCTGCCGCCACATCACCTTGATCTGGCGCAAACCGGATGTGGGGGCTACTCCTTTTGGAGGATGGGACTAGTCCTCGAATGGGGCGGCATCGTTCTTTTGCGCCCAGCTCACCCGCCTTGAGGAGGATGGTCGCTGCGGGCCGAAATTCCCACACTGGCAGGCATGGAAAAGGAGAAGTTCCATGTCTACCGCTAACAGAGGCAAAGCCCTATCGGTTCTGATTGTCAGCACACTCGCGTTCACGGTGTGCTTCATGGTGTGGATGATGTTCGGGGTCATCGGGATCCCGTTGAAGAAATCCCTGGGTTTGAACGCCACCGAATTCGGCTTGCTGACTGCGATGCCGGTGCTGACCGGTTCCCTGGTGCGAGTGCCTCTGGGGATCTGGACCGACCGCTTTGGTGGCCGGATCGTGCTGTTCCTGGTCTTGCTGGTGTGCGTGCCCCCCATCTTTTTGCTGAGCTACGCCACCCAGTATTGGCACTTCCTGGTGCTGGGTTTGTTCGTGGGCCTGGCCGGTGGCGTGTTCTCGGTGGGCACGCCTTACGTGGCGCGTTGGTTCCCACGCAACCAGCAAGGCTTTGCGATGGGCATTTTCGGCGCTGGCAACTCGGGCGCAGCCGTCAACAAATTCGTGGCCCCGGCGATTCTGGTGGCTGCTGGGTGGACGATGGTCCCCAAGGTCTACGCCGCCATCATGCTGGGCACCGCGATCGTGTTCTGGTTGGGCAGTGCCCACGATCCTGAGCACACCGTGCCGGCGTCCAAGGGTGGGTTCATGGCTCAGCTCAAGGCGCTCAAGGATCCTCGCGTTCTGAAGTACTGCCAGTACTACTCCATCGTGTTCGGTGGTTACGTGGGCTTGGCGCTGTGGATGGTGCAGTACTACGTGGGTGAGTACAAGCTCGACATCCGGGTGGCGGCCTTGCTGGCAGCGTGTTTCTCTCTGCCTGGCGGGGTCCTGCGAGCCGTGGGGGGCTACCTGTCGGACAAGTATGGCGCCCACAAGGTGACCTGGTGGGTGATGTGGGTCTGCTGGATTTGCACCTTCTTGCTGAGCTATCCGCAAACGGACTTCACGATCCAGACCACCACCGGGCTGCAGACCTTTCACCTGGGCCTGAACGTCTACTCCTTCACCGCCATCCTGGGCGTGCTGGGTGTGGCGATGGCCTTCGGCAAGGCCAGCGTCTTCAAGTACATCAGCAATGACTACCACGCCAACATCGGCACCGTGTCCGGCATCGTCGGCCTGGCCGGGGGCATGGGAGGGTTTCTGTTGCCCATCCTGTTCGGGGTTCTGCTCGACCTGACCGGGATTCGTTCCAGCGCATTCATGTTGCTCTACGGCGTGGTCTGGGTCTCGTTGATCTGGATGTACATGACCGAAGTTCGTACCCGCGATGTGCTGGGTGGCGAACCTCAGGGCGCCCCGGTTCTCAGCCGCTTCTGGCCTTGCATTGAAGGAAATCATCATGGCTAGCAATACCTTATCGACCGGGAGGGCCAATTCCGGCCGCACCCTGTCCGTCTGGACCCCGGAAGACAAAGCTTTCTGGGAAGCCGAAGGCCAGGCCATCGCCAAGCTCAATCTGTGGATCTCGGTGCCCGCGCTTTTCCTCGCCTTTGCCGTCTGGCAGCTGTGGAGCGTGGTAGCGGTCAACCTGCCTCAGATGGGCTTCAAGTACAGCACGAACCAGTTGTTCTGGCTGGCCTCTGCACCGGCTCTGTCAGGTGCCACGCTGCGCATCTTTTATTCGTTCATGGTGCCGATGGTGGGCGGCCGTCGCTGGACGGCCATCTCCACCGCGTCGCTGTTGATCCCGGCCATTGGCATCGGCTTCGCTGTGCAGGACCCCACCACGCCTTATCCCACCATGCTGATCCTGGCACTGTTGTGTGGCCTGGGCGGCGGTAACTTCAGCTCCAGCATGTCGAACATCAGCTTCTTTTTCCCGAAGGAGCGCAAGGGGTCGGCCCTGGGTGTGAATGCCGGCCTGGGGAATCTGGGCGTGTCCGTGGTGCAGTTCCTCAGCCCCATCATCATTTCGGTGGGTGTGTTTGGCGTGTTCGGTGGCGATCCTCAGCACATCGTCAACAAGGCGGGTGAGTCGGTCCACGTCTGGGCGCAAAACGCCGCTTTCGTGTGGGTGCCCTGGATCGTGATCACGACCTTGCTGGCCTGGTTCTTCATGCACGACATCGAAGATGCCAAAGCTTCTTTTTCGACGCAGGCAGCGATCTTCCGTAACAAGCACAACTGGCTGATGTGCCTGCTGTATCTCGGCACCTTCGGTTCGTTCATTGGCTATGCCGCAGGCTTCCCTTTGCTGATCAAGTCGCAGTTCAAGGATGTGAACCCCTTGGCTTACGCCTGGATTGGTCCCCTGGTCGGCGCCCTGATTCGCCCCTTCGGTGGCTGGCTGGCTGACAAGCTCGGTGGCGCTCGTGTCACCTACTGGAACTTCATCGTGATGGCCGCTGCTGTGGTGGGCGTGTTGTTCTTCCTGCCCAAAGGATCGCACAGCGCGTATGCCTTGCCATGGGGGCCTGATGCTGGCAGCTTCACGGGCTTCTTCCTGATGTTCCTGGTTCTGTTCCTGACCACCGGCATCGGCAACGGTTCGACTTTCCGCATGATCCCGGTGATCTTCTTGAATCAGAAGACTGCCCATGTGCGTCGTAACGACGAAGCCGGCATGACGGCAGCCATCAAGGAAGCCAATACCGAAGCCGCTGCCGTACTGGGCTTCTCGGCGGCGGTGGCTGCGTACGGCGGCTTCTTCATCCCCAAGAGCTATGGCACCTCGATCGCCGCCACGGGCGGTCCTGAGCTGGCGCTGCTCACCTTCATCGTTTTTTATCTGCTGTGCATCGTCACCACCTGGTGGTTCTATGCACGTGACAACGCCGAACAGCCCTGCTGATCGGACGCCACTGGAGTTCAAACCATGAGTCACTTTCTGGACCGACTGACCTTCTTCGCGCAGCCCAAAGAGGGCTTTGCTGACGGTCACGGCGTCACCACGGGCGAAGACCGCACCTGGGAAGACGCCTATCGCAACCGCTGGCAGCATGACAAGATCGTGCGCTCCACCCACGGGGTGAACTGCACGGGCTCTTGCTCGTGGAAGGTTTACGTCAAGGGCGGGATCGTGACTTGGGAGACCCAGCAGACCGATTACCCCCGCACCCGCGATGACCTGCCTAACCACGAGCCCCGTGGTTGTGCACGCGGCGCCAGCTACTCCTGGTATCTGTACAGCGCCAACCGCGTCAAGTACCCCATGGTGCGGGGCGAGTTGCTCAAGCACTGGCGCGCCGCCCGCGCGGTAGCCAAGACCCCGGTGGATGCCTGGGCCAACCTGATGAGCAACGCCGACACCCGTCGCAGCTGGCAAAAGGAACGTGGCCTGGGTGGCTTCGTGCGCTCCAGCTGGGATGAAGTCAACGAGATCATTGCGGCATCCAACGTCTACACCATCAAGCAATACGGCCCCGACCGCATCATCGGCTTCTCGCCGATCCCGGCGATGTCGATGATCAGCTATGCCGCAGGCAGCCGTTACCTGAGCTTGATCGGTGGCGTGTGCATGTCGTTCTACGACTGGTACTGCGACTTGCCTCCTTCCAGCCCACAAATCTGGGGTGAGCAAACCGACGTGGCCGAATCGGCCGACTGGTACAACTCCAACTTCATCATTGCCTGGGGCTCCAACGTGCCCCAGACACGAACCCCCGACGCCCACTTCTTCACCGAAGCCCGTTACAAGGGGACCAAGACCGTTGCGGTCACGCCTGACTACTCCGAAGTCGCCAAGCTGGCCGACATCTGGATGCACCCCAAGCAGGGTACCGATGCGGCCGTGGCCATGGCCATGGGCCATGTGATCCTCAAGGAGTTCTACTTCGACAAGCGCAGTGCGTACTTTGACGACTACGCGCGCCGCTACACCGACCTGCCGATGCTGGTCATGCTCGAAGAGCAAGACACGCCCGCCGGCAAGGCCCTGGTCCCCGGCCGCTACCTGCGCGCCAGCGACATGGTGGGCGACCTGGCCCAAGGTACCAACACCGAGTGGAAGACCCTGGCCTACAACGCCGATGGCAGCGTGGTGGTTCCCAATGGGTCCATCGGCTTCCGTTGGGGGGCAGAAGGCCGCTCTGACCAAGGCAAGTGGAACCTGGAGACCAAAGAAGGCGTGAATAACGCCGATGTCAGCCTGAAGCTGTCGGTGCTGGAAGACGCCAGCAAGGCCGAAGTGGTTACGGCTGATGTCAACAAAGTGGCTTTCCCCTACTTCGGTGGCATCGAGACGCCGAACTTCCCATCGAACAAGCAAGCCGATGTGCTGCTGCGCAATGTACCGATGCAGCGCCTGACCATCCAGAAGGATGGCCAGTCCAAGGAGGTCTGGGTTGCCACCGTGTTCGACCTGCAAGTCGCCAGCTACGGCGTGTTCCGTGGGTTGAAGAATGCCCAAGGTCAACTGGTCGATGATGGTGCCAAGTCGTACGACGATAACGTGCCTTACACCCCTGCTTGGCAAGAGCAGATCACCGGTGCCCCTCGTGCGCAAGTGCTCACCGTGGCCCGCCAGTTCGCCGACAACGCCGACAAGACCCATGGTCGCTCGATGGTCATCATCGGCGCCGCCATGAACCACTGGTACCACTGCGACATGAACTATCGCGGCATCATCAACATGCTGATGATGTGCGGTTGCGTGGGTCAGTCGGGTGGCGGCTGGGCTCACTACGTGGGGCAGGAAAAGCTGCGCCCGCAGACGGGCTGGGCACCGCTCGCCTTTGCAGCTGACTGGGTTCGTCCCTCGCGTCAGCAAAACTCCACCAGTTTCTTCTACGCTCACACCGACCAGTGGCGCTATGAAAAGCTGGGCGTCAATGAAGTGTTGTCCCCCCTGGCCGACAAGGCCAAGTACGGCGGCAGCATGATCGACTACAACGTGCGCGCCGAGCGCATGGGCTGGTTGCCTTCGGCCCCTCAGCTGGAAACCAACCCGCTGCAAGTCGTACGCGACGCCAATGCCAAGGGCTTGGATCCGAAGGACTATGTGGTGGGCGCACTCAAGGACGGTTCGCTCAAGCTGTCTTGCAACGATCCGGACAACCCCGCCAACTGGCCGCGCAACATGTTCGTGTGGCGCTCCAACATCCTGGGTTCATCGGGCAAGGGTCACGAGTACTTCCTCAAGCATCTGCTGGGCACCACCCACGGGGTGCAAGGCAAGGACCTGGGCGCAGACGATGCCAAGCCACAAGAAGTGAAGTGGCATGACAAGGCACCTGAAGGCAAGCTAGACCTGCTGGTCACGCTCGACTTCCGCATGAGCACCACCTGCTTGTACTCGGACATCGTGTTGCCCACAGCCACTTGGTACGAAAAGAACGACCTCAACACCTCCGACATGCACCCCTTCATCCACCCGCTGTCTGCAGCGGTGGATCC
>JAGWLR010000156.1 GCA_028864885.1 Burkholderiales bacterium
CAGCCTAACTGTGGGTTCAACGCGGACGCCAACATGGGCCATGCCTTCGGCATTTTCATGGCCCATGTCGGTACCCTCCGCACTTCGTGCTCCAGCGCCGGTTAACCAGGGCGTTAGGTGCCTACGAAAGTTGCAAGGCAGAGGCATGCAAAGCGGGTCAAATGCAAAGGCGCAGTGGCGTGCGCAGCGCGTCTCGCTGTCTTCCCCTGAGGCGCAGGCACGGTTTCTGGGTGGTGCGGCTATTCGCCTTCGCGCGGGTTGTCTTGCGGCAGGTAGGGGCCGCGCTCGCGCGCTTCGTGGCCCTGGCGATGTTGGCTTGTCTTTTCAGCCGTCGAAGGTCGCGAGGTCTGCGGCCGCGGCACCGGAAAATGCAAGCCCTGCGCTGGCGCGCAAGGCGAATGCAAAGTTGGCGCTGCGCGGCGAGTTCAGAGGAAGCACCGGCCTTCGGCCCGTGCTGCAGGTGTTGGAGCGCGGGTCACGGGTGAAAATGCACCGCATGCAAAGCCTTGCACCTAACCCCTCCATCGAGCGGACAGCTTACAGCGGGCTTCGCCCGCCTCCAGCTGCCGCTCATGTCGAACGTTAGGTGCCTACGAAAGTCAGTGGAAGCAGGCATGCAACGCGAGGCAAATGCAGAGGCGCAGCGGTTTGCGGAGCGCATCTCACCGTCAGCCGTCGAAGCGTTGGCACGGTTGCTAGGTGGTGCGGCTATTCGCCTCTACTCGGCGTGTCTGTTGGTAGGTAAGGGCCGCGCTTGCGCGCTCCGTGTTACGGGCACGGTTTGCTTGCTCTTCCAGCCGTCGAAGATCACAGGGTTGGCAACCTCGGGGGCAAGAATGCAAGCCATGCGCTGTCGCGCAAGGCAAATGCAAAGTTGGCGCTGCGCGGCCAGGACAGAGGAAGCACCGGCCTTCGGCCCGTGCTGCAAGTGTTGGAGTGCTGGTCACGGGTGAAAATGCACCGCATGCTGTCAGTGGTCATCCAATAATCCCCAGTTGTGGCATTTGAATTTTCCCCACCCATCTCATGCAAGGAGCATCAGATGGATCAGGAACAGCAATGCGTCAACGTCATAGATGACCAGGTTGCCTCTCAGGGCCCGAGGGCCCTGAGAGGTGGCGCAGCTACCGTGTCGGGAGGCATCCCGGACACGGAGGGCGACGTGATTGGTCAAACACAGTGGCAGGCGATACGCGAGGCCAAGGCAACAGGCATGAACATCTCGGCCATCGCGCGCGAGATGGGGCTGGATCGCAAAACCGTGCGTGCGGCAGTCAACAGCGAGCATTGGCAGCCCTACAGTCGGCCATGCCGGACATCGAAGCTGGACGAACACATGGACTGGCTACGCCAGCGGGCTCCGCAGGTTCACTTCTCGGCACGCATCCTTCACCAGGAGTTGCGCTTGCAGCGTGGCTTTGCCGGCAGCTATGAGGTGGTTAAGGTGGCCGTACGCCCACTACGCGCCCAAGCCGCATCGGCTGCACTCACCCAACGTCGATTTGAGACCGAGCCTGGCGAGCAGGCCCAGGTCGACTGGGGACAGATTAAGGTGCGCTTTGGTGATCAATCGGTCAAGGTCCATATCTTTGTGATGACGCTGGGCTACAGCCGAAGAGGTTTTGCCGAGGGCTTTTTCAACGAGCGTCTTGACAACGTGCTGGCTGCCCATGAACACGCCTTTGCCCATTTCGGTGGCCGCTGCGAGACCATGCTGTACGACCGCATGCGAACTGTGGTGCACCACGACCGTGATGGCAGCCGACTCAATGCGACCTTCGAGGCCTTTGCACAGCATTGGGGTTTCAGGATTCGACTGTGCCAGCCCTACCGAGCCAAGACCAAGGGCAAGGTCGAGTCAGGCTTGGATTCAACAAGTAAGTGCAACGTTTTTGAAATGGGTGGGGAGCGGCGAAACTAGCTGCACCTTATCCGACCAAGAACGAGGTTGCACCTATGAAAACGTATCACCAACTCACCCAAGAGGAACGATACACCATCAACGCTTTGAGAGTGGCCAAGTGCTCTCAAGCAGAGATCGCTCGCCAAATTGGCAAGCACCCCAGCACCGTCAGTCGCGAGCTTCGCCGCAACCTGACCACTCACCGACAGCAGTACCGGCCAGAGAAGGCGCACAGCTACGCCGTGGCTCGCCGTCGGCGCTGCCGCCGTGGCTCTCACTACTCTGCTTCTGAGCGGGCTCAGGTCTTCAGCCTCATTCGCAGAAAGTTCAGCGCTGAGCAAATCAGCGGCATCCTCAAACGCTTCAAGCTCCTTGATATCAGCACCGAGACCATCTACCGCTGGCTTCGTCGCGACAAAGCCGGCGATGGCGAACTCGTAGCCCACACACGGATCATGTCCAAGAACGGCCGTAAGCGCTACAGATCCAAGGATTCAAGGGGTGTTCTGGCTGGCAAGCGCCATATCAGTGAGCGACCACAGGAGGCCAATTTGCGTCTGGCCATCGGTCACTGGGAAGGCGACACAGTCATCGGCAAAGACCTGCGCCACTGTCTGCTTACCTTGGTCGAACGGGTCAGTGGCTTTGCCATCGTCATGAAGCTCAAGGCTCGTACCAAAGAAGAAGTGATTCGTGCTGCCAAGATTGCCATTGCCAGGTACGAGCGGCGCTTTAAGACGCTCAGCCTGGACAACGGAACTGAGTTCCACGACTATGCAAAGCTAGAGCAATCCTTCAATCTCAAATGCTACTTCGCCACCCCTTATCATTCTTGGGAGCGAGGCACCAACGAGAACTTCAACGGCCTGCTGCGTCAATACGTACCAAAGGGAGTCTGCATGCAACATCTCACTCAACAACAGTGCGATCACATGGCCAATGAACTCAATGACAGGCCACGCAAGCGCCACAATTTCCTAACGCCTTCCGAAGTGTTCTTCGGACGTACCAGCGTTGCACTTGCTGGTTGAATCTGGGCTCTCTTCAGCGACAGCACCGATAGCAGCTTGCCAGACTAAAAAATGATTTTGTACAACCGACGCTTCATCACACTGGTTGGATCCCTGGCAATGGTGAGCCTATGCGTCCCCGTAGGAGTGTTTGCGGGTTGGGTAGCAATCACCACCTTTCGCGATGCTCCCCTTGCGCTTCAAATTCCCGTCTGGCTTCTCTTCCTAACAATGGTCACCCTTGCTGTTTGGGCACTGGTAAGGATCTATTTCATCCCTAAACGTATACCTCCGGATGAAACATTACCAAAAGACCTAGACGCCATAGTCCCACCGAAACTTAAGCGCAAAGAGCTTGTGTTTCTCTATTTGCTTGCCCCCGCGCTCATCTTGTACACAACTTATGGCTTAGCCCATGGTCAGATAGTTGCTCCCGCAAAAAGAGAGGCCGTTCGCTTCACTGGGCTATCACTTTTCCCTATCGCCATTTGTTATTACTCCCTGGCTGCTCGCATAGTCAATGAGCTGATCCATCAGCGCAGTCAAAATAGAGCCAGCCTGATCAAGTACCGAAATGTCAAGGCGATGGCAAGGTGGCTTACTTATGGTTCGTTTGCAGTGTCTATCGTCGTTTTCATTTTTCAGCCAATTGAGCACAAGCCTACAAAGAAAGACGGCGTACCTCTTCAACACCACCGCGCCTTCGCTCCCCAGCCTAAC